>CAZEWB010000858.1:0-2009 GCA_964515655.1 uncultured Bacteroidales bacterium | reverse complement strand
TGTGTTGGGTGTGTTTGGTGTTTTTGTGTAGGTAATCGCACTGGTTCACCCTTATATAAGACCCGGAACATAAGGAGAACCAGTGCGATTACCTGCACAAAAACCATCCTTGCCAGGTCATCATTGTCCTTGATGAGCCGCCAGAACACAAGCCCCATCGAAGAAAAGAAAATAATCAGCATTATCCCGACCGAAATTATCTTTTGCCCAATATCTGTTTTCTGCTGTCTGATATCTACCATTTTATTATTCTCGCTATAATTCAAAATAAGCTTACAAGTTAACAAAGTTAAATACAGTTTACAAACTGACAAGGCAAAAAACAGCTTACAAGCTTATAAACTTGTAAGCCTGTAAGCTTGTATTTATCTGTAAACTTGTAAGCTTGCATGCTTGTCAACTTGTTCACTTTTTAACTCCCAGCGCCTGCGCCATCTTTTTTAATTCTTCGTCCTGCGGATTTATACTCAATGCTTTCTCTATTACTTTTCTTGCACCTACACGTTCTCCCTTTCTGAAGTAAATTTTTGCCAGTGCCTTCCAGTAATCTACTTTTCCTGGTTCAATCTCTGTCGCCTGTAAGCAATGCTTTATCCCTTCGTCCAGATTGTTCTGATTTGCATAAAGCCCACCGAGATAAAAGTATGCCTGGGCACAGGATGGAAATTTCTCAGTTGTACCCTGCCAAATTTCTTCTGCCTTTTTTAATCTCCTTTTTCATAATACAGCAGACCCAGGTTCAGGCGGACATCGGGCAGACGACCGGGATAGAGACGCTCTGACCATTCCATCGCCTTCTTGCCTTTCTCCAGGTCCCCGGA
The DNA here is from genome assembly GCA_964515655.1 of uncultured Bacteroidales bacterium. Classification (GTDB taxonomy): domain Bacteria; phylum Bacteroidota; class Bacteroidia; order Bacteroidales; family GWA2-32-17. The sequence continues at coordinate 1,188 of CAZEWB010000858.1, read as the reverse complement.
CTGAATCGCCACAATAGCCCAATCGTGTTGAATCTGGTAGTGAAACGGTGAAAATTTTGAAGCTTTTTCGAACATCTGCTTGGTTTTTTCTCTGACGTCCGTACCCTGGTCTGCATATCTGTTCATCTCAAAACCTCTCTGATAATAAAAAACCCCCATAAACGACCGTACGATGAAAAATATCGCAAGAATACCGAGTGCAATAATAACAATGCTCAAAATTCTTTTGTAGAGTAACCCTTTTAGGATTGCAGGAGCAGAGCCTTTCCTGCCCACCAACGCATTAGTGGAGGGAAGCTCATTAACGGGGCTGAAGCCCCTATTCCTAATACAGGAACCCTGCCCTTCATCAACTACTCCAATATTTGTCAGAACAACAGTCATTCCAAATATACTCCAAAAAAGGATGTTGTGAGATACTCGGTGCAAGGGAAAACAGAATAAACTATCAACAAGCATAGCAAATATTGAAGACATAAATGTAATTACAAGAACCTTGCGATAGGGTGTAATGTATTTCAATGTTCTAAAGCTACCTCTGAAATAAGTGAATATCAACCAGACAAAAACTCCCAGACCAAGAATTCCCGTTTCGGCAAGAATTTGCAGATATTCGTTGTGGACCCTGCATCCCTGAGCGACAATTTTGAAATTGTCGAGGCCAACTCCCGCCAGAGGATTTTTCTTAAATATATCCAGTGCTGTCCGCCACAGACCAAACCTAACCTGAACATTATATTCACTCCAGTTAAAAATTGCTGAGAGGCGATGAAATATTCCCTGTCTGGTTGTAAAGTTAAGAATGACCGCGAATAAAACAAAAGTAACCAACATACCAAACAAGTATCCCTTATTTTTCAAAAGTACATCGGGTTTATGGATAAATAAAAGAATCAAGAGAAAAATTAAAGACAGACCGAAACTGACCCAGGCACTTCTGGTGAAAGTCAGCAATAAACACACGAATATTAAAATGGAAGAGAGCCCGTATAGAATCTTTTGCTTGCGGAACAGGAACATTGAAAAGGAAATCGGGAAAACCATCGCAAGATAACCACCTAAGAAATCTGCATTGCCGAAGACCGACGAAACCCTGTCAACGGATGCACCCGGCGGAAACATAAACCAGAGAAAGTCCAGTTTTATACTGAAAAACCCCGTGAATGGAAATGACTGTGGTAATAATAA
>CAZEWB010000857.1:0-2014 GCA_964515655.1 uncultured Bacteroidales bacterium | reverse complement strand
ATTCACCATAAAAAGCCTTAGTACTATCCATAATAATAGAGTCTGCTTTTAAAGACATAGATTTCAGATCTTTAGTTATAATTTCCGTTGTGGCATTTACTTTATCCGAAATTACAATTCCACCGCCCACGTACAAGTTACTGGAAATTCTGACATCTCCGACGATATCTAATTTAACCTGGGGAGTGGATGTACCTATTCCAATATTACCGGATGTTAAAGTATAAATGTCATCACCGTTCATTTGCCAATAATTAACCGGAATTGGAATACTTCCCCATGAACCATCGCCTAACAGTACTTGCGAAGACGAGTTCGAAAGCGGTAAAGATTTCAGAGCGCCCAGATTATCATAAGCAATCAGGCCATTCCCGTTACCGGAAAATGAATTGAATTTAATATTACCTGTTGTTGTAAGGTCGCCGCTTAGACTTGTATTACCTGTAACATCTAATTTATTTCCCATTTTTACATCATCTATAAATTTTGAATAACCATAAAAAGCCCTTGTGCTATCCATTATAATAGAATCTGATTTTAAAGCAGATGATTTAATATCGCCGGATGCCCTTACTTTATCAGTAATAATTATTCCTCCTCCAACGTATAGGTTTTCTGTTATTCTGACATTGCCGAATATGTCCAGTTTATACGCAGGATGATCAGTGCCAATACCAATATTACCCGAAGTCATCGTATAAAGGTCATTGGTTATGCTGTCAAGTTTCCAGAAGTCAGCGGGCAAAGGCAGCACGCCCCACTGGCCGTTGCCCAGCAGAACATAAGCGGGATTACCCGAAAAGGCTAATGGCGAAAGAATGCCTGAATTATCATATAAAACCAGTCCGCTGCCAAAGCCGGAAAATTTATGCAGTTGAAGATCTCCGCTTGTCCTGATTGTCACTGCCAGAGCATTGTTTACTTTGATATCAAGGGGTGTGTTGGTGGTAGAACCCAGAAAATCGCCGGGAGATAGCGGATTTCCAACGGTCGAAAATTTTGCACCGCCCTGTGCAAAGGCTGAGTTTATAAAAATAAACATAAAAGAAAGTGAAACTATCCACTTAAGAAAACCCCTGCCCAGGGGGGGGGCATTTGCCTGATATTCATATTATTATGTTTAATTGGTTTTTCATTTCAATAAAGTATTATACGCAGTGATTTGCCGGAAGGTTTCATGATGGCACAATGTTATTTTTCTAACAATAAAGAAAGGTCGAAATTACAAGAACCAAGACCCAAGACTCAAATTTCAAGACCCAAATTCTAAATTCCAAGGGAGCTGCCCCTTGTTCATTGTTAGTTGTTCGTTTGACATTGAACATTTTTTTACATTTACCTATACACATGTTTATAGAGAACCTTTTTTTATAAATGAAGCTATATGTTTTTCGTCATAAATTTTTGCGGTATCTGATCTTTTGGTAGAGACTTCAATGATATCAAAAACAAAAACCCACAGAAATTCCTAATAGAAAAGAAGCCATGTATTTATTATTCTTACTAACTATAGGGTATGTATCATTAATTTCATTCCCCCAATAATCTTTTCGCGATAATACATACTCAGTTGAATATTCCTTTTTAATACCAATACCGGTATAAATATCAAAAATAAAATGTTTAATAGGAACGTATGTATAGCAAAATTTTACCAGTATTCCAAAGTCATTCTTAAATCTGCTTATCCTCCAATCTTCATCATATGCATCACCTTCGTGATTGATATAATTTTCGAAAAAAGCGTCTTCGAACTTTGAATAACGATATTGCAATAGCGGGGCAATATAAAAGCTATTTGAAAAATAATGATTAAAACTAATATCTGCTTTGAATCTCGAATAATACCAGGATGGGTCTTTTTCAGAATAAAAGAGAAATTTATTTCCATTGTTCATATGTGGCAATTTATATCCTGTTGAGATTTCAATGAAATTTCGTTTATTAAGTTTTTTGTCAATAAATATTGTGTAATTATCAAAAGGCAACCCAACAACCAAACACACCCAACACA
>CAZEWB010000856.1:0-2025 GCA_964515655.1 uncultured Bacteroidales bacterium | reverse complement strand
TGTGTTGGGTGTGTTTGGGTGGTTGGTTTGTGCGGTTTTATCATGTTCTCGGGCTTGAGTATTTCGTCGAGTTCTTCTTTTGTCATCAAACCTTTTTCGAGGACAAGTTCGTAAACGCCGCGACCGCTTTCGTGAGCTTCTTTGGCGATCATTGTAGAATTCTCATAACCTATTACAGGGTTAAGCGCAGTTACCAGTCCAATGCTGTTCTGAACAAGTTCAAGGCAGCGTTTTTCGTTTGCTGTGATCCCGTCGATGCAGCGGAAACGGAGAGTGTTCATTCCGTTCTTAAGCATTTCAATGCTGCTGAACAAACTCTGGACAATTATCGGCTCCATTACATTCAGTTCAAGTTGTCCGGCTTCTGCAGCGATCGTTACAGTAAGGTCATTGCCGATCACTTTAAATGCGATCTGATTGACAACTTCGGGAATTACCGGGTTGACTTTTCCGGGCATAATGCTTGATCCGGGTTGCATGGGTGGCAGGTTGATCTCGTTAATGCCGGTACGTGGACCCGAAGCAAGTATCCTGAGGTCGTTGCATATTTTCGACAGTTTAACAGCAAGGCGTTTTACGGCGGAAGAATACATTATATAAGCTCCTGTATCCTGAGTGGCTTCAACTAGGTCTCCTGCAAGAACAACAGGAAGACCGGTAACATCAGCAAGATGGCTCATTACACTCTCGCTATAGCCGGGCTCGGAACATATTCCGGTTCCAATGGCTGTTGCGCCCATATTCATCTCAAGGAAAAGTTTTGCGTTCTCGTTAAGGCGGGTGACTTCTTCATTAAGTGTATAAGCGTACGCACCGAACTCCTGGCCGAGAGTCATAGGAACAGCATCCTGCAACTGGGTGCGTCCCATTTTTATGACCTGCGAGAATTCCTCTGCTTTTTTCCTGAATGACACTATCAGTTCTTCGAGAACGGCAACAAGTTTTATATTGCTGTTGTATATAGCAAGTCTCACTGCAGTGGGATATGCGTCATTTGTTGACTGTGACATGTTCACATGGTTATTGGGGTGACAGAATTTGTATTCTCCCTTTTCATGTCCCAGCAATTCGAGCGCACGGTTTGCTATTACTTCGTTTGCATTCATATTTGTTGATGTGCCTGCTCCTCCCTGGATCATATCAACAACAAAGTGGCTGTAGAATTTTCCGTTCATCACCTCTACGCATGCTTTTTCTATTGCATCCTTTATGTCCTTAGGTAAAATACCAAGCTCGTGATTTGCCCTTGCCGCAGCAAGTTTGACCATTGCAAATGCATCAATAAGAACAGGGTAAAAGTTTAATGTGACCCCACTGATATTAAAATTCTCAAGCGCCCTGAGCGTCTGCACACCATAATAATATTCCTGAGGAACTTCCTTGTCGCCCAGCAGGTCATGCTCCTTCCTTGTCCTCCCGGATTCGTACTGCATAGCAGAGTTCTCGGCAATCGAATTTGCGTGCCGGAGTCTGCGTGATATCACCTTTACAACATTTGACATGACCCTGAGGCTTAATGCAGGATTCGCATTGAAAAATTTCGATGTCACAACATACAAGCGGGTTTCGGTCATTGCCCTTGCTGATGTTGAATGTACGGAATCTTCGGTCAAAGTTCCTTCCCCAAGAAAGTCGAATGAGTGAAAGATCGCTATCATCTTGTCTTCGCCGTATACCGTCGTTTTGTACAACTCCACTTCTCCCTCGCCTATCAGAAAAATTGCGTCCCTTACGGAGCCCTGAGTATACAACTTTTCGCCTTTCTTAAGGTTTTTTTCTGTTGCACTTTCCATTATAAGAGCCAGTTCGTCCTGCGACAGCCCTTTGAATAATTCAATTTTTGAGAAGAATTTGCGGTTTTCCATAGTAATATTTTTAGTGCCCTATATTACTAATATTTATTCATATGGGAATATTTTATAAATAATTTATTTGAAATGTTTAAAAACATCTGACGAATAATATTAGTAATATAGGGCACTAAAAATATTACTATGAAAAAACCACCCAAACACACCCAACACA
>CAZEWB010000855.1:0-2028 GCA_964515655.1 uncultured Bacteroidales bacterium | reverse complement strand
GTGTTGGGTGTGTTTGGTTATTGTTGTCGGCAACGGGTTTTGCTTTTCCGTAACCTATGGTCTGTATACGGTTTTCTGCTATACCCTTTCCTGTAAGCCACGTCTTTATTGCTGCAGCGCGGTCTTTAGACAGGTTAAGGTTATAGTCGTCGTTACCTTCGGAACTTGTATGACCAGAAATTTCGACAGCAATGTTAGGATTAGATTTCATGAATGCCTCAATCTTTTCGAGTTCGGGGAAAGATTCACTCAGCAGCTCTGCTGATGCAACTTTAAAATAGATGTTATTCAATACCATTGCCTCTCCTTCTTCTATCATTGATAACCTGAAGTCCCTGTTCATGTTCTCCGACACAGGCTGGTTAACTACGACATTTGTGTTAAAGGGTTTGTACCCGAACGATTCTACCTTAACCTTGTATATCTGTTTGTTGTTCAGTCTTGTTGAATATTTTCCATCTTTGGCAAGCTGGCTGACAGTTTTATCAGCGCTGTTGGTGAAATTAATAACAGCATCGACAGGGAGACCGCTTGTGCTGTCTGTTACAGTCCCGGATAATGTTACCATAAGCGGTTCGGTGGGAAGGACTTCTTCAACAACAGGCTTCTCTTCTTTTGGCGGCCTTTTCTTTATTGAAGGAATGTTCAACAATACCTGAAACATAACACCAAGATTTCCTCCGGTGGCCTTAAGTTTATTAATATCATCTTTCCAGTGGTTATACATTTCTGTCTCGAGGCCAGACATATCGTTTCGGGCGAAATTTGCCTGATAATACAGCCTGACACCAATGTCAACAGGTATCCTTTCGATTGGGTGGTAAAAAGCCTGAAGAGTAGGCGTGAGGCCGAAATTTCCGAAGTGGTTCAGTTCCTTCCATTCCCCGTCAGGAGATGAAAGCAGGTTGTATGTAAGCAGTTTACCTTTGATAAAATCCATACTAAAACCACCATATAAACGAAAGTTATCTGAACTTGAAATAGGAGCATAAAATCCGAAACTTAAACTACCTGTCTTGTATTTAATATGACGCTCGGTATAATCAGGTATCTGGTATATTGCAAAGACTTCCTTTTGCCTTCGTGTCCAGGAAATATCAAACAGCATTTCGCCGATGGAAATTCCTGCAGCTATATTCATTCCTGTAAGGATCTTCATCTTTTTCATTTCCTCATCAATAGTATAGCCGCCCTCTTTTACTTTTGCGGAATCGTACAGAAAAATAAACTTATTAACCTGACGGAGCGGGGCGTATGAAATGTTATAACCGGCGCCGATGTACTCAGGCTTGACCTGAGAATAAGATTCTGTTCCGTTAATTAATACAACAGATAAAAGTGTAAAAAGCAATCTTATAATTTTCATAAAATTCATTAATTAATAGCCGTAAAAATAATGAATCTTTTAAAATACAGCTTATAATAAATGGCAGAATCTATGTGTAGGTACTTATCTTACTTTTCAGGAGCCTTACCGCAATTATCCGCCATTTTTTTAATGGCAGCATCAGTTTCGTTGCTGAATAATTTGCTAAGATTGTTGTTAAAGGGCCACTGAAAAGTGTATAATGCCGAGACATCAGCCGATGAATATTTAAGGTCTTTGTCAGTATCAGTCATGCAGGACAATATAAGAGTAGCAGAGTCCTTTGGAAAATAGAAGTTCTCGACATGCATTTCTAAAGGAGTTACAGGCCTGAAATTTTTTCCATCCATATCAGATATGTAAAGATGGCGTGTGTCAGCGTAATCAACTACTTTATCATTGTTAAAGTCATTATTCCTCAGATAGTACAGGATCGCCCCGGGAATGTCATTCTTATAAGGAAAATGAACCGGTATTGCCTGTTCAAAATAAAAGGAACATGAGTCTGTAAGCAACCTTTGTTCTCCAGTCTTTAAATTGCAAAAAACGTAATTTCTGATGAAAGATGAATTGTCACCTGACCTTAAAGAAAATTCTTTTGATGATTTTTTATCGCTCCTACTTCCCAGAGGAACCATTATATAATCACTTCCGGGGATATC
>CAZEWB010000854.1:0-2033 GCA_964515655.1 uncultured Bacteroidales bacterium | reverse complement strand
AAGGCGCATTTTGTATATCCTGTTCACGTATCTTGCGGGCTGATCCTTGTAATATTTCCATATAAGCCTTGAGGTCCCGACATTGGAGGATTTTTCGAATACTTCTCTTATAGTGATCCTGCCGTAACCACCAGGGTGGCTGTCCGTCATCTTCTCGCCATAGTATTCCGTTACGCCGTTGCCGGTGTTAACAGTATCATCAAGGTTAGTTATATAACCGTCCTCCATAGCAACGACCATTGAGATGAGTTTGAATGTTGAACCCGGCTCGGTTGCAGCATTAACAACGTAATTCACTTTTTCGTAATAAATACCATCCTTGTTCTTTGTGAGATTTGCAATTGCTTTTATCTCTCCGGTCTTCACCTCCATCAGCACTGCACAACCGGAGTCAGCTTCACTTTCGATAAGTTGTTTCCTTAAAGCGGATTCAGCCACATCCTGATAACTTACATTTAATGTTGTAATGATATCGTTCCCGTCCTGCGGTTCAACTTCGTTGCCTTCGCTAAGCGGCATCCAGATGTCGCCGGCAAGTTTCTGCATAAATTTTACTCCCTGAATTCCACGAAGGTCAATATCGAAAGCGCCTTCGAGTCCTACAACAGACCTCTCCTCAGAAGCGGTTCCAATTGTACGGGATGCCAGGTTGCAGTATGGCTTTTTCCTTTCGCTGTTCTGTTTGACAATTAAGCCTCCCTTGAACTGCCCCAGCCTGAAAAGAGGGAACTTTTTCATTTCCTTCAGCTGCAGATAATCAACTTTTTCTTTAATGGTATAAAAACGCTTACCCTGACTGTATGCTCTTTTAAGATCATTCCTGTATTCTGTCCATGATCTGTCACCGAAAAGGTTGGCAAGGCATATTGCCAGCGAATCGACGTTTTCGCTGAAAAGAGTTTTGTCGTTTTTAAATCCATCGGTTCTCATATCCATACTTACTTGATAAAAGGGGACCGAAACTGCAAGGAGTTTTCCATCGGCCGAAAGAATATTTCCCCTGCTGGGTTCAATAATTATATCCTTCTGCGCCATTTCACCGGCTTTTTGTCTCCAGTCATCCCCTTGTAAAAACTGAAGCTGAAATATCCTTCCGAAGATCAGCACGGCAAAAATGATCATGCAGGCATAGATCAACCCAATCCTCCAGAATATGTCCTGCTTCACTTCCTTCATAATGCTTCTGTAAATATTATTTTCGGCGGTTCGGTAGCTTCAACCAATCCCAGTCCCTTCTCATCCGAAACACGTTTAACTTCGGTCTGTTTGCTTAAGAACATAAGTTCGGAGGCTATAGAAATGTGCTCCGATCTCAGGTCTTTGATCTCATTCTGAACCTGGTTGATGCGACGGATGACATTTTCGGAATGGTATCTGTTTGCAATATATATAAGTGCAAGTCCCATCAGGAACAGTACAAAAGGAAGCTGACCGAGAATGACCTCGCGGGTAAACACAGTTCCGTCGATAAATTCACGCAGTTTACGGCGCTGCTTCTTCGGCTCTTCTGCGTTATTTTCCTGCGGGGTTTCTTTTCCTCCGTTCGGTATTTCGTTTTCTTCGTTCAATATTTCGTTTTCTTCGCTCATACTTTTTCTGCAACTCTTAGTTTAGCGCTTAGGGCGGCGGGATTAAGCCCTATCTCTTCATCCGAAGGGACAATAGGTTTGGTATAAAGGGGCATTAATATCTGCCCGGTTTTTCTGCCCCTTATATCTGTATCTTCACGGCCCTGTGTATTTCCTGTTTTCATGAAATTTTTAACGATCCTGTCCTCGGCAGAATGATAAGTAAGAACAACAAGCCGCCCCCCCTTTTTCAGGTGTCCTGCCGCCTGGGGAAGCATTTCGGTAAGAGCATCGAATTCATGATTGACCTCGATACGAATAGCCTGAAAAACTCTCGACAGTATCTTGTTTTTCTCGTTTGGCCGGCAGAATGGAGATATGCATTCCGACAATTGACTTGTTGTAGAAAAGGGTTGTTTTTCGCGGTAGCGGACAAGTGAATCGGCAAGGCGTTTTGAAAATTGA
>CAZEWB010000853.1:0-2038 GCA_964515655.1 uncultured Bacteroidales bacterium | reverse complement strand
CTAAATGATCTAAAAAGAAGAGTAATGTTTAGCCACAGATTTCGCAGGGAGAGTTCCGGCTTTTGAACTCAGGCACTATCTGCTTCATGATGCGGACTATTTCGTAGTTGTCGTAATTTTTAACTGCCGAAATAAGTTCGTGTACAATTTTTTCTGTTGTTTCGTGGTCAGATTCTGCGACCTTTCCTATCATTATCTGAGGGTGATGTGTAGGCAATGTATTTTCGCTATCGTTAAGTAGCTCTTCGTATATTTTTTCTCCGGGGCGGAGGCCTGTAAAGCGTATTTCGATATCCTTTCCGAGTTCAAGTCCGGAGAGACGTATCATCTTTTTAGCAAGATCGACAATTTTAACCGACTTTCCCATATCGAAAATATAGATCTCGCCTCCGTTTCCCATTGCACCTGCTTCAAGAACAAGCTGGCAGGCTTCGGGAATTGTCATAAAATAACGTGTGATCTCAGGGTGTGTTACAGTTACCGGTCCGCCCTCCTCGATCTGCTTGCGAAAGCGTGGAATGACAGAACCGTTTGAACCGAGAACATTGCCAAACCGTGTTGTAATAAAAGCTGTATTGCTTATTGAATTGAAAGACTGGATATATATCTCCGCAACACGTTTTGAAGCGCCCATGACATTTGTGGGATTCACAGCCTTATCGGTGCTAATCATCACAAACTTTTTCACCTGATACCTGTGTGCAATGTCCGACAGGATAAGAGTTCCCCTTATGTTTGTCAGAACGGCTTCGGCGGGATTTCGTTCCATCATAGGAACATGTTTATATGCCGCTGCATGAAAAATAAGTTCCGGTTTATAGCGGTTGACTATATACTCAAGCCTTTCCCTGTTTGTTATATCACCAAGTATAGATTTAAAGTTGTCGAATTTCAGTCCTTCGGAAAGTGAAAGTTCAAGATCGTGAAGATCTGTTTCGGCCTGATCGTAAAGTATGATATTTTTAGGATTGAACCCGGAGATCTGCGCTACAAGTTCTTTCCCGATACTGCCCGCAGCGCCTGTGACCATCACGGTGCGGTTCACGATCTGCCTGCGAATTTCCGTTTCATTCAGTTTTATCGGATCACGTTCAAGGAGGTCTTCGATCCTGAGTTTTTTCAGCTGGTTAAAACTGAGTTCGCCGTTTATCCATAGACTGACATCAGGGATTGTTAAAATCTTTATCTCTTTCTGAAGACAGAGTTCGGTCAATTCATAACGGAGTTCGGCATTAATATCTTTTGAAGCAAAAACAACAGTATTGACATTGAATTTCCCGATGACTTCTTCCATAGACTTATGATCGAAGATCGGGATGTTCTCCATTTTTTTGCCTTTCTTTCCGTCCATAGGATCGATAAGAGCAACAACGTTGAAATTATTTTCCGCTGACCGTTCAAAAGTACGGCGTGCAATTATTGCAAGGTTACCCGTGCCTACAATTGCAACGTTATTCCTGAGCATAGCGGGATTCTTGTATTCAAGATATAATGCCTTTACAAGCAACCGGCTGAAGACCATCACAAAAACCGTGATAAGGAATTCAAGTATTACGATCGAAAAAGGAATAATGAAGATCCAGTCAAAAACATAGTGGCTGACGATATTAATGACAACAAAGATAGCCGATACGCTAAGGTTTACTAAAAAGATGCGAGAAAAATCGTATGTACTGGTGTAGCGGACAATGCCGGCATATAAGCGGCTTGCAACAAATCCAATTGCGCGGATGCCAACAACAATCGCAACAACATATTTAAGATTTGGTATTTCAACATCAGGGACCGAAAAATTGAAACGAAGCATATAGGCCATCCCCAGCGAAAAAGCCACTATGGCAATATCTATAAGAAAAATGACCCAGCGCGGTGTGTTACTTCGTAAACGGTCCATAATTACGGGCAAAGATACATTTACCAAAATGAAAAACAAAATAGCGAAAACCGCAAACGTCAATCCCAGGCTTTTAAGAAGCCGCATGTGTTATGTGGGACTATCTGTCATAACATCAAAAATCACAACACCTAGTCATATTGA
>CAZEWB010000852.1:0-2050 GCA_964515655.1 uncultured Bacteroidales bacterium | reverse complement strand
AATAATCAATCCCATTGAATAATTTTTTGATCGTCTTGTGAAAAAAACGGAAAATGTATCACGAAATGAGTATTAATTAGCGGATTAATGAATATCTCCAAGTATTCAATTATCAATACATCATTGTCAATGATAATACTTTTAAAGAAACTAAATTTATTTCTAACCTGATTAATTCACAAATGTAAAAAAGGAAACCGGAAGTTCATTTTCTAACAAGAGGATTTTAAAAAAACGTCAGGGGAAATAATTTCCAGCCACATTAGAATGGAATATTTGACTTTCGGAAAAGTTTTTTGGATAAATAACACGCTTTACAGCGTAAAAAAATAATATCGGGGCATAGTTCTCTTATGCTGTAGACAATCATTGGAAATATGGTGTTTTGAAGAGGACTCAACAAATGGCTAACATCGCAAACAGTCGAAAATCAACAATGATTTTTGAAATATCTCTTTAGTCGCAAAATCAATCGGTAATTCAATTTTGATTTTTGTTCCAAGTTCTTTTACACGAGCAGCCACTTTGATTATTTTTAGTTGTATTGTTTTCATTGTGGCATTAGCATACTCTGTTCCCGTCAAAATTTCTTTCTGTAGAGAATGAATTAATATGTATGCGGCAGAATGCAAAAACAATCTCATCTGATTTGCGAGAAAACTACTGCAAGACATCCTATCAGATTGTAAATACAGTTTGTGGTCTTTAATTCGCAATTCCATATTGCCTCTGGCACAATAACCCATTTCATAAAGTTGCTGTGTTCTATATTCCCTCATATCTGTGACAACATATCGCACATTAGTCCCCATTGAAGAAACTTCAACTTTTACAATTACTCTTTGTGTAGACTCCCATGTTCCTGCTTTATATTCAAAAGAGTGATATCTTTTTACGAGCTTGCTATACTGCTTATATTCTCGCTCTGCACTTAACCTTGTAGTTTCAGACAGCTTACTCAATACGCTATTGCCTGTTAATCCTGTGAGAAAATGCACTCCGCTTTGTTTGCAGGACCAATCCATTAACTCTTTACAACAAAAATGACTATCTCCTCTAACAATGATAACTGTACTCTTCCATGACTTTCGTAACTGTGTGATTAATCGCGAAAGAATACTGTACACATTTATGTTTTTGCTTCTGCGACCGGGCTTTAATATTGCAGCAATTAATTTCCCGCTGAGCCCTTCGTAAATATGCAGTGGCATATAGCAATAGTCTCCATAATAATCATTGAATAAAGATAACTCCTGTTGACCATGTGTTATACTGGAGGTGTCATCGCAATCAATAATTATTACTGGCGGTTCTTCCGGATATGAGTTTTGAAAATTGTCAACCATAGCATATGCCATGTTATAAAGTTCGCTCCGGCTTGGCTGGTTTTCAAATCTGCACATTGTGGGTTGTGATGCAAGTGTGCCGTCAGTTTCCGGATGTTGATCACAACTTATCTTTAATATTTTGTCATCTCTCAAACAATTGCAATCATTTGCATCTTCATAACCGGCTGCTATTTGAAAAACCCGTTGCTTTATTAAGGATTGAACCGTATGTTGAACATAACTCTGATTTCTGGGATCCTTTATGCAATCAGATAATTGTTGAATAATGCCTATGTGATTTTCTACTTCACGAAGTAATAGCAATCCTCCTTCGGTTGATAGCTGTGGATCGCTAAAGGATACCTCAACTGTTTTTTTATTTATAGGAGATACCTCAAATAATTTTGCGGGATTATTGCCCGTTTCGGATTTTTCTGTATTTTTACTCATGGAAAAGTTTGTTCTTTGTTTGTTGTGATTCAAAGATAGTGTTTATCACTATTTCAACAAACTTTTCCTTTTTTTATGAATTATTCAGGTTAAACTCCCTTTACAATTTTGTAAGGGGAGTTTTTAATTTTTGCAACCATGAAAAATATTCTTACTATTCTGGTTATTTTAATATATACATTTAATGTAAATGCACAATGCGTTTTCACAAAATTATTTAATTATAAAGATAATTATGCGGAGGATGGGGCTTCTGTAATTCAATCTTATTA
>CAZEWB010000851.1:0-2054 GCA_964515655.1 uncultured Bacteroidales bacterium | reverse complement strand
GAGAACAGAAATCTCAACCGGAAAACCGAACTAAGTAGGAAAAAGAGGTGGTTTTTTTAATTGTTCGTAGTAACGAACAATTAACCCCTTACTAATTTTGCCAAGTGAATAAGTATTAAATCGGATATTAAAAGAGTTTAAATTGTAATTACGAAGCGCGTGTGCAAATAGCACATCCTTTATTGGGCGAAGCGCTTCGTGGATGAACTATTTTGCAAAATTAGTGTGTGGGTGTGACATTATAGAAGAGGCATTTTATTTGGGCACCCAGTTAGTTTTTCACAATTCCTCCCTAACGTGGGAGCCCAAACAAAGTACCTCTTTTTACGTCCTATAATATAATGATTTTAGGGCTTGACACGTTGCTTGGCTTGATTATAGAATGATTTTAGCTGCTAATGGCGCTTCAGAGGGGGAACTGAAGAGATTGTGGTGTTTTATTCACCCATAGTAGGACAAATCAATTGGAGGGAGGAAAAAATAAATTTTGTTTTTAACGAAGCGGATTTTTAATAAGGCCGCTTTTTTGTTTTTTAAATTTATGAAAAAAATAATATTAATCGCAGGTTCGTTGGTCGCAATTATTTGCAGTGTGGTTGCTTTCTCGGCTTTCGAAGCCCATGTCATAAATGTTACAGCCCATATTGCCAATGCTTTAAGAGTTTATCCTCCTAATCATAAATTAAGTTTTGGAACAGTTTTCCCCCAAGAATACCAAAAAGATTCAATTGTCATAACAACGAGCGACGATTTCTGTAATGACAACTGCAGAGTTTCAACTGTTGATTATAAAATCGTCCAGAAACCAAAATGCTGGAATAATAATCCCGCAGATCCAAAATATGCGCCAGTTAATTACTGGAACGATGAATGTCCTGAAGGTTTTGTGAAAATGCCTTTATTGTGCGAATACTTGTCAAAAACTCCAGAAGACCCGGCTGATCAAGAACCATTCAATGACACAGGAGTTTTAGCTTTTCATAATATAAGTGAAATTGCCACAGGTTCTATTAATAAAGATGTTGATCCTTTTGACGAGTGGATTATTGACTTAGCTGTTCCTTGTTTTGAAGGAATGTGCAGCCAAGACTGGGATGAGTTTGTCGCCAGCCACAATCCACAAGCTAACCCCAATGATTATATTTTGCCAGTAGAACTGGAAGGCAAAGATTTTGGCTGCGATTTGTGGATTGAAGTAACGGGATTTTCAGAGAAACCTGTTTGCGTACCAACAATAGAAATCTGTGATGGCGTAGATAATGATTGCGATGGTACAACTGACGAGAGTGATGCTACTGATGCTAGATCGTGGTATCGCGATTCAGACAGCGACGGTTATGGAGATCCAGTCGACTACGTAATGTCATGTTCAGTTATCGAAGGTTATGTAGAAAACGGTGCAGATTGTAACGATTCTGATTCAAATATTTATCCTGGAGCTAAAGAAGTCTGTGATGGTTTAGATAATGACTGCGACGGTGAAGTTGATGAAGATTGCCAAACAGACCTTTTCTTTTCCGAATATATCGAAGGCAGTTCAAATAATAAAGCCTTGGAAATTTTTAATCCTACAGATTCAACTATAGATTTAACTGGTTATAAAGTTCAAATATTCCATAATGGCGCGGCAACTCCTAGTGACGAAATCCCGCTTCCATCTGGAAGCACATTATGGGGAGGGTTCACTTATGTGATATGTCATGCTGCTGCTAATCCCGCAATATTAGATGAATGCGCTTATGCGCCAGCAGGCGCATTAGATTTTAACGGTGACGATATGATTACTTTGGTAAATCCTTCTAATGAGATTGTGGATGTTATCGGACAAATTGGCTCTTTTCCTTCTGGTGTGGGATGGGGAATTAATCCTACTAACACACTTGATAATACCTTGGTCAGAAATTGCGGAATTACGCATGGAGACACAAATTGGTCAGATGTTTTTGATCCGGCTGTTGAGTGGGATGGTTATCCTGTAGATGATTTTTGACCAAGGTATATCAAGTGTGTTAGTAGGATTAATTGCCCAAACCACCCCAAACACACCCAACACA
>CAZEWB010000850.1:0-2059 GCA_964515655.1 uncultured Bacteroidales bacterium | reverse complement strand
ATAAAACTTTAATAAAAAAAATGCCTATTCAATCAATGACAGGATTCGGCAAGGCCGAAAGAAAATCCGGCGACACGCTTTTCACTTTCGAGATCCGCTCCTTAAACAGTAAGCAGCTTGATTTGAACTGCAGGATTCCATTTAAATTCCGCAGCCGCGAAATGGAGGTCAGGAATATCATTGGCGAAATACTTGTTCGCGGTAAAGTTGACCTTTATATTCAGAAAAAATCCGGGACAAACGAAGGCTCATCAATAGATACGGAGCTGATAAAAAAATATTACCACGACATTCTTCCTGTTTTTGATGAAATAAAAATAAAACCCGACTCATCTATAATATCATCCCTGCTGCGCCTGCCCGATGTGGTTCATTTCGGAGAAGAAGAACCGACTGACGAAGAATGGGCCATTTTAACCGACGGTCTTAAGGATGCCGCAAGCAAACTGATCTCATACAGAAACAATGAAGGGAAAAGCCTTGAACGCGATCTGCTGACTCACCTTGAGAAGATTTCATCACTCTCCATAGAAGTTATGCCAATGGCAGGAGAAAGGATACCACTTATCAAGCAGCGGTTAACACAGGCAATTAATGAATGGTCGCAAAATGCCGAAAATGACAAGAACAGGCTGGAGCAGGAACTTGCGTTTTACATGGAAAAGATCGACTTTAATGAAGAAATTACCCGGCTTCAGCACCACTGTAAATACTTTAAACAGACGATGAGCGAATCTAATCCCGGCCGTAAACTTGGTTTTATAACGCAGGAATTAGGCAGGGAGATCAATACGCTTGGATCAAAAGCATATCATTCCGGCATTCAGAAAAAAGTAGTTGAAATGAAGGATGAACTGGAAAAGATAAAGGAACAACTTTTAAACGTGCTGTAATGGAAGGTAAGGTTATAATTTTTTCAGCCCCATCGGGCGCTGGGAAAACAACAGTGGTAAAACACATACTGCAACTATTTTCCAACCTCGAATTTAGTATTTCTGCCACTACCCGCCCCTGCCGCGAAAATGAAACCGATGGAAAGGACTATTTTTTTATGAGTGAAAAGGTATTCCGTAAAAGAATTGCGTCCAAAGATTTTATTGAATATGAAGAAGTGTACCCTGGCCGTTACTACGGAACACTCCGGAGCGAAATAGAAAGGATATGGCAAAAAGGTTCTCACGTCGTTTTTGATGTAGACGTAAAAGGAGGCGTTAATATTAAGAAGATCTTTAAAGACAAGGCGCTGTCGGTATTTGTAAGCCCTCCTGATATCAGTACCCTCGAAGAACGTCTGAAAAACAGAGGTACCGAAACTCCTGAAACACTCGCAATACGTGTGAGTAAAGCCAAAGAAGAAATGACCTTTGCTCCGCAATTCGATATAATCCTCAAAAACGATAAGCTTGAAGAAACGCTTGTGAAGGCCGAAAATATTGTATCAGATTTCATTAATAAAAAATCATGAAGACATTGCTGCAACTGCTTCTATTAATACTCCCCTTTTCAATAATTGCCCAGGAAGTATCATTTGAAGCTGTTGAAATAATAGACGGCATTACCGTCATTAAAGGTACAAAAGAACCTTTCACCGGAAAAACTGTGGCCTTTTTCCCCGATGGGAAAAAATCTCTTGAAATTGAATATAAGAACGGTATTGAAAGCGGTACGAACAGAAGCTGGTACAAAGATGGAAAGATCATGAACGAGACCCAGATCGACAGCGGAAAGATCGACGGGTATTGGATCGATTATTTTCCAAACGGGGTAAAACAAAATGAGGTCATTTATGAAACCGATTTTATGAATGGCGTGTGCATTCGCAGATATGAAAACGGCAACATCATGGAAACCGGCCGCTATTCTCACTGCCGTGAAGAAGGACTCTGGATATACTATTGGGAAAACGGTTCCAAAAAAGCTCAGGGAGAATACCATGAATCTATGAAAACAGGTGAATGGCAATACTGGGACGAAACCGGAAACCTTCAGAAAGAAGTCGTGAAATAATTTAAACAGGGATTTCGCGATAGAAAACACCCAACCAAACACACCCAACACA
>CAZEWB010000849.1:0-2060 GCA_964515655.1 uncultured Bacteroidales bacterium | reverse complement strand
TGTGTTGGGTGTGTTTGGGTTGTGGTTTCGAAACCTGCTTCAGGACAGCCGTCCGGGAAATAAAACCATTCTCACGGTTGTTCCTGAGAACAAGGTTCAGCCTATGATCCGGGCCATTGAACAGACAGTCGGAAACCTTGATACATCCGGTAACGGTATATTTGTTTCTATTCCTGTTGATTTTGTCAAAGGTCTTAAAATAGAATAATCATTTATATAATACTTACGAATTGCTTTAATGAGCCGTTTAAGCACAGATGACCTTGTTGGAAACTATAAAATTCTGAGTAAGATCGGTGAGGGCGGGATGGCGGAAATTTACAAAGCCATTCAACCCGCGCTAAAAAGAAACGTGGTCGTCAAAAAATTAAAAGATCCCAACCGTGAAATAATTGCCCGTTTCAAAAAAGAAGCCCTGCTGAGCGCCTCCTTCAATCATGAAAATCTTATCGCCATTTATGACTTTATAAATAGCGGAAAATCCTATTTTCTGATCATGGAACATGTTGACGGCGAGGACCTAAGAACAATTATCGATTACATGTCTCCTTTACCGGTGCAGGTTGCCGCCCTTATCAGCTATGAGATCGCCAGAGGACTTCAATATACGCACTCCCAAAACATTATCCACACGGACATAAAGCCAAGCAATATTCTTATCTCTTACGACGGCAGCATCAAGCTCATCGATTTCGGCGTGGCAAAGGACGATACCGCGACCCGTCTGACAATGACAGGGCTTATTGTCGGCACACCGGCGTATATGTCTCCGGAACAGGCTAACGGGGAGCCGCTGAACGCCCAGAGCGACATTTACTCTCTTGGTATACTGCTGTACGAAATGCTGACGGGCGTGAAACCCTTTCATGGTGAAAATAATACAGAGATTCTGGCTAAAATCGTCAGAAGTAAATATACGCCCCCGGAACGTATAAATCCTGCCGTACCTTACCGTCTGCGCCGGATAATAAAAAAGGCATTGAGGACGAACCGAAAAAAGCGCTACAAATCGGCGGCGGAACTCATTCATGATCTCGAAAGATTTATTCCCTGGCAAAAAAGAAGTCATAAAAAAGAACTGCTCGGCCGATTTTTAAACCAGTTAAATAAGAACGAACCGCCTTCAACTGACGACACAGTGAAATTCGCCATGCTCGCGAGGTCTCACAGTAAAATCTGGAGCGCTCTGCGCTATTTTATCATCACAGCAGTCCTTTATCTGATGGTGCAGCTCTATTATCAGTTTTATGTGAATGAACTGGGATTTATCAAGCTGGAGGGGGTACAAAATAACGTGGAAATACGTCTGGATAAGAGCCGGTATAACAATTCCGGTGATTCGGCCCCGGTACTCGGTCCGGTGCTTGTAGGTTATCACGATCTGGAAATCAATGATGCGGCCAACAACAGCATCTTTATCGCCCGAATTCCCGTTACAGCCAATGATACATTCAGAGTTGAAATACAAACCCAAAAAAGTAATATGGTTCGAAGACTAAATATTGTGAGTAATCCGGATAATGCTGAGTTATCCATCGATGGACATCCCTGGAATGTCACCCCGACGCGGAGTATTCAGCTAAAACCCGGTTTTCATACCATTGAGATACGAAAAGACGGATATATACCTATAAATGACAAACGATTCCTGCAGCAGGCTGAAAGCTATACCCTTCACTACACACTTCTTAAAAAATAGCATATCATTTCCGGTGAACTTTGTTTTTATTTCCTCCCATAATTTTGTAAATTAAAGGTTATTTATAAAAGAAAGGGCCGAATTTTGAAGCAGCTCAAACGGATTAAAGGGACACAGGATATATTACCGGACGAATCTCCGGAGTGGATCGCGATTGAGAACGTGATTCGTGATGTGATGCAAACTTATAATTACAAAGAACTCAGGACTCCGGTCTTCGAAATGACGGAACTCTTTGCCAGGGGAATCGGCCAGTTAACGGATATTGTATCAAAGGAAATGTACACTTTCCTGGACCGTGGAAAAAAGCAGCTGACTCTGAAGCCGGAGATGACCGCGCCAATAATCCGGGCATTTCTGG
>CAZEWB010000848.1:0-2061 GCA_964515655.1 uncultured Bacteroidales bacterium | reverse complement strand
ACCGTTGTGATTTAAAAATTCTGAAGAAAAACATCTGTCGAATAAGGATATGATGTTAAAACGTGCTGTTAAAATTCCTGCTGCGGAAATTGACGAATTACCTCTGAACCAAAGGAAGAGTTTTAAACTTATAAGTACAACTTTCGACAAGAAAACTGTAATTAAAGAAGCCGGCCGTTGCCTTTATTGTGATGAGATATGTAATATCTGCACAACAGTTTGTCCGAATTTTGCAAATCGTTCTTTCAATGTGAAACCTGTACTGTACAATATGCAAAAGGCCCTTGTAAGGGCAGCAGGCAAGATCATTTATGCAGATGACGGAATTTTCGAAATAAAACAACCTTACCAGATAATAAACATTGCAAATTTCTGTAACGAATGCGGTAACTGCAACACGTTCTGCCCGACAAAATCAGCGCCCTATAAGGAAAAACCGAAATTGTACCTGACAAAAGATTCGTTTGAATCTGCCGAAGAAGGATATTATCTCGAAGGCGACACATTGTACCGTAAACAGATAGATGTTATGCGAACAATAAAAGAGCAGGGTGGTTTTTATCTTTTCGATTCGGAATATGCAACTGTTAAGTTCAATAAGTCTGATTTTAATATCGCCGAAATAAAATTAAAGGAAGGGGCACCCCTGGAATTATGGTTCCACAGCGCAGCCGTCATGTCGGTGATACTGAAAGGTGCAAAGGAACTGCAGCTGAAATAGTATTCAATAAACAATTTAGAAGACCCAAATTTCAAGAACCAAGCCCCAAATTCCAAGGAACGTCCCTTGGGGCTTGGAATTTGGAATTTTGGTCTTGGATTTTATTATCAGTTCTCTCTGAACAGATCAGTAAACTTCCCCGGTATCTCACTCTCGAACCTCAGTACTTTATTTGTCCACGGATGTTTGAAGGCGAGGATAAGTGCATGAAGCCCCATTCTGCCCATCGGGTCTGTTTGCGCTCCGTATTTTTCGTCACCGGCAATGGGACAGTCTTTGTCATGCATGTGTACGCGGATCTGGTTTCTCCGCCCAGTTTCAAGTTCTATTTTTAAAAGGGAATACCTGTCGTTCCTTTTAATTGTCTTGTAGTGTGTAACGGCCTTTTTGCCTTCATGATCAGGTGATGAATAAACAACAAGGTCTTTGTTTTCCTTAAGCCATGAGGTTATTTCTCCTGCAGGTGGTTTTATACTTCCTTCCACAACGGCAATATATGTGCGCTCGAGGACATTGTTGTACCAGTCGTCCTTTATCTGTTTTTTAAAATCATGGTTCTTTGCGTACATCATTATTCCCGAAGTTTCCCTGTCGAGCCTGTGAACTACGTAAATCTTATTGTTCTTGAATTGCCTCTTTACATGTTCATCAAGAATGCTGTAGGCAGTGTGAGTATTCTCTCTTTCTGTTGCTACGGAAAGAATTCCCGCAGGCTTGTTTATTACGATAATATCCCTGTCCTCGTATAGTATTTGTATACCACTCAGTTTTTGCGGGCTTTCTTCCTTGTCCCAGAACACTTCCACTTTTTGTCCGGGCTTAAGAATATAATTATACTGCATTACTGCTCTGTCGTCAACCTTTACTTTTTTGTATTTCAGCAGAGTTTTAAAACCATTACGGTTCTTATCTTTGATATGAGTTAACAGGAATTTCATCAGCTCGCATTCTTCGGTCACCTGAAAAGCGCTTACTTTCTTTTTTGCCACGTGATCCTGGGGATAATTCTGTCTTTTGCGCATGTATAATAATGTCTGTGAATTCTGAACACAAAAGTATTACAAATTTCTACAATTCTTGTGAAATTGTATCTTTGAAGTAAGACTCCTAAGGAGCCAACCCGAGTTTCGCTTGTTTCTGACTCCGGAGGAGTCAAATCCAAATAACCCCGGACGGAGTCCGGGGTTGTAACAATGTATAAATACAACCCTGAAGGGGTTGAATAGATTAATTATTAATGAATTGAAAACAACCAAAAATGCCTTCGGATTTGTTCAACCCCATTCGGGCATATGCGTCAACTTAATTGCTATTTCTTTTTGCTAATCAGCGATTTACTT
>CAZEWB010000847.1:0-2064 GCA_964515655.1 uncultured Bacteroidales bacterium | reverse complement strand
GTTACATCCAGTGTTCCGCCGCCGAAATCAAAAACCAATATTTTCTGTTCCTGTTCAAGTTTGTCAAGGCCGTAAGCAAGGCAGGCTGCAGTCGGTTCATTGATAATGCGGACAACATTTAAACCTGCGATTGTACCGGCATCTTTGGTTGCCTGGCGCTGGTTGTCATTAAAATAAGCAGGACAGGTTACAACCGCCTTTTCAACTTTATCTCCGGTAAAAGCCTCTGCATCTCTTTTGATTTTCTGAAGAATGAAGGCTGAAAGCTGCTGGGGGGTATATTCCTTATCATAGACTTTTATTTTCACATCCTGGCCCATCTTTCTTTTGATAGCCATAACAGTACCTTACGGATTTACAACTGCCTGACGGCGTGCCGGCTCTCCGACCAGTAACTGCCCGTCTTTGGTAAAAGCAACGTAAGAAGGGAATGCTTTCCCGCCGATTGATGTTCCTTCAGCACTTGGAATAATCACCGGCTTCCCCAGTTCCATCACAGACGCTGCGGAATTACTTGTTCCTAAATCGATTCCTATTATTTTCGCCATTTTAAACACCTCCTCTTAAAGTGTCAGAGTGTCAAAGCATCAAAGTGTCAAAGTTAAAACTCTGAAATCTTGAAATCTTACTACTCTATATTAATTGCAAGAAGTGTGCCAAGTATTGGAAAATATGGGAGCTTAAATATAAAAATTCTGAAAAATCATTTGTTTTCTTGAATAAAATAAAATATCAGAATTATATTTGTTTTTTAAATCCGTGTCCATCCGTGGACGAATTTAAATAATATGTTCCATTTTGAAACAATATGTATGTTTCATAAAGAAACATCTCAGATTGCTTCACTGTCGTTCGCAATGACAGTCACTGCGAGGAACGAAGTGACGAAGCAATCTCAATTCCGTTGCTCCCACCTCGACGGCGGGTCGCCTTGGGAGACCGTGGCTATTTTTTTATTTTGTATTTCTTCATTTTGCGAATCAGGGTTGTGCGGCCTATGGAGAGTTTTTTTGCAGCGAGACTCTGATTGTTATAACACTTCAGGAGGGTTTCACGAATCAATTCTTCTTCCATTTCTTCCATTGTCTTAAAGGTGGGCTCTATCGGTTCAGGCAGGGATTGCCTTGCAGGAACAAAAGAAGGGAGTTCGTTTTTCGAAAACATACTACCTTCTGCAACGACAATAGCATGCTGTATTATATTCTCTAATTCTCTTACATTGCCGGGATAATCGTAGTTTAACAGCATTGTCATTGCTTCCTCAGAAATATCTGTCACTTTCTTTTTCAGCTGCTGGTTGTATTTATGCAGGAAATATGCGGTCAAAAGTGGTATATCCTCCTTCCTTTCCCGCAAAGGGGGGATATGAACCTGAATGACATTGATTCTGAAGAATAAATCCTCACGAAACCTTCCGTTTTTGACTGCTTCAGCAAGGTCCTTATTGGTAGCGGCAATAATTCTGACATTAACCTTCTTAGTTTCGCTGCTGCCAACGGGTCTGATTTCCTGATTCTCAACAACCCGCAGTAATTTCACCTGCGTGGAAAGTGAGAGTTCTCCAACTTCATCCAGAAAAAATGTCCCGTCATTCGCTTCTTCGAACAACCCCTTTCTATCAGAAACTGCATCGGTAAAAGCACCTTTCTTGTGCCCGAATAGTTCGCTCTCCAATAGAGTTTCAGGAATTGCTCCGCAGTTCAGGACAACAAAAGACTTATCCCTGCGGGAACTCAGATGATGTATGTATCTGGCAATAAGCTCCTTGCCGACTCCGGTCTCTCCCGTGATAAGGATTGTGCTGTCAGTGGGTGCAACCTTTTTGGAAAGGTCTATCACCTTTTTAATTGCAGCGCTTTTCCCAACAATCCCTTCAGTTATTTGCTCCGTATTAACCCCTATGCATCGTGCATCGTTCCTTGTCGCTGCCCTTACTCGGCATCCACTCACTCGGTAATATCGCTCCGGAGAAGTGGTTTATTCCTCCTCCGACGTTACGTCGAAGTGCGTCATAAATCCTAGTTCTCCTACGGATATTCCCTCGTAAGTGCTGCCGCGCCTGTC
>CAZEWB010000846.1:0-2064 GCA_964515655.1 uncultured Bacteroidales bacterium | reverse complement strand
TGTGTTGGGTGTGTTTGGTTTTTGTGCATAAATATCGAACTTCCATGCTAAAACAAATCTGTATGTACCGCCTGATTTTACAGGTAAGATCACTTTTTGTCCAACCGGAAAGTATGTAGCCGTCGGATTGCCGGTATTCATTTTCAGTTGCATTCCTGCCCCTGGAACCTGCCACATATAGACAGAAGCAGGGACAACTTCAAGCGCTTTAGTTAAGGCGGTTGTTTCATCAATTTGGAGTGAATTGGCAGGATTAACATCGTCCCATATATTTCCTGAAACAGAAATTATCCTGTTGTCCTTTATACGCACAGCAAGATTCGACATATCCACCCTGTATCCTTTATAGACCTGATAATACCGGATCACTCTTATTCCAATAGGAGACGCCCACTCGAAAAAAGGTACAAAGCTGTTCTCCGAAGGCTCATTTAAATACTTTTTAAGCCATGAATCAAGTTTTGCAGGAGTAATAAATGACGAAGGTTTTATCCCGATATAAACAGGAAAAGATTTCCCTTCTTCATAATATGTATATGATGACTCGTCTATGACTACTTTACCCTGTACTGCATACAGCAAATATCCCTGCAAACTGAAGATAACCAGTAACAGTATGATCTTTTTCATATACATTTTTTTTTAAAGTTATAAAAAAAGATTTACATTTGGAAAAAAAAGCATTATGAAACAACTTTTACTTCTTGTCTTTTTAATGTCCACAGCAATTTTTTCCTTTGGACAATCAGCCACTTCTATTTCAAACGGGAACTGGATTTCACCTGCAACGTGGCAGGGAGGTGTGGTGCCTATAACCGGATACGATGTAATTATAAATCACGACGTTACTCTTGGAATGTCGTGGGGTTACACTTCAGGATCTATAACTATTAATCAGGGTGGCTCATTGACACAGTCAACTACCGGACTTAACATGCTGGTTGCCGATCAGGGTGTTTTTACAAACCACGGAACATTTATTTTCAGCAAATTTGCTCTTACAAGTTCCACAAACTGCTCTAATTCAGGCACACTAGATAATATTGACAGTCTTTATATAAGCTGTAATTTCGTTAACAGCGGTACTATAAATGCATACGATCTGTTACCCGACAGAAGTTTTACAAATTCCGGAACAGTAAATGCTACAAATTTCTATAATAATGGAATTCTTACAAATACAGGCAACATAATAACTGTTAACATATACAACAACGATACACTTATAAATAACAACAGTATTTCGTTTTACGATCACACTAACGCATATTACCTTGTAAATTACGGCAATATGTCGGGTACCGGTAACATGCACAACCATGGAAGATTCTTTAACCAGAATACCGGAAATATTTCTGTAGATGTTGATTTCTCTAATGTTGATACCGTTTATCATGACGCATATTTTGAAAATAACGGGCTTCTTACAATTGGTCTAAACATGTCGAATTTTGACACGCTTGCAGGTTCAACAGGCGGACAATTTTGCATTGCACAGTTATCTTATAATTCCGGAATCTTTACCGGCAGTTTTGACTTTTGCGATAACACACCTCCTCCAACCGCACCCTTTATTGATTACAACTCCGGCACTGTGGGTACAGGCATTACCTGGTGCATTACACCATGCGGGTCAGGAATAAATGACGATAATAATGAACCTGTTTTCACCGTATATCCTAACCCATCATCTTTTTTCAATATTGAAAACCCTTACAGTTCACCTGCTGAGTTCTCAATTTATCTGCCGGATGGCAGGCTGGTTGCTGAATACAAACTTTTGTCTTCAGGGCGGATTGTGATAAACGACTTTCCCGCAGGTTTGTACCTTTATTCTTTCAATGGAATTAAGAACTTTAACGGGAAATTAATAAGGTTGTAATTTCATATTGATATTCGCTGTACAATGTTGTACTAAAAATTCCAAATCCAAAATTACAAATATCAAACAAATACAAATTACAAAAATTATAAATACAAAACGGGATCTGGAACTTGTTTAAAAAATTTTTGCTTTGAATTTTGAGTTTGTTTGGAAATTGGTTTTTCGAATTTGTATTTTTT
>CAZEWB010000845.1:0-2065 GCA_964515655.1 uncultured Bacteroidales bacterium | reverse complement strand
GTTAGGTTATTACGATCTATGTCTATTGTTTTATACATTTTAGTGCGATTAAGAATCACTACAAAGATACGAATTTTCCACAATTTCTTTTCTTGTTTTTATTGGCACTTTTCTCAAAGAATGAGGCATTACTCGTTTATAACCCAACCAAAGCTTGTTTTAGTTTGCAAAAGATAATGTTAAACCCTAACAAAGGTTGGGTTTATTTTTCCAAAAATAAGAAAAAAACGAATACAAGTCAATAATAATTCAGAAAGGATAACAGGATTAACATGATTATAAATAATGCGCGATGCTGATAATCAAAACCTGTAAATCCTGAAATCCTGTCAAAAACCTGACGATGCACATATACAGACAGATATGCGTTGGCAAGCATTTATTTAAGACAAAATAAACGGATATATCGCATAATGTCTGTATAAGTCAATAAAAATTTAGACAGGATAACAGGATTAACATGATTATAAATAAATGCGCGATGCTGATAATCAAAACCTGTAAATCCCGGAATCCTGTTAAAAAACCTGATTAATCCAATTGATGTGGAAATTTATCCCGTTTGCAGTATAATGATATTTCATTATTTTTGTTTTATGAAAATTCTTCTCGTCAACACACCCCGGTCTCCCTTTAATGCCATACTTGAGCATGCTCCCGAAGAAGCGAAAGCATTCATTCACAAAAAGCTGATCGGGCCTCCCTTGGGATTGCTGACGCTTGCTGCTGCCGTAAAAGACCACGATGTAACAGTTTTCGACACAAAAGGAGAATATGATTTAAACCCTGCCGCTCCTCCTTTGTCTGAAATGATTGAAAATCTTATTAAAGAATACAAACCGGATATTATAGGAACCACCGTCATCACCAGCGAATTCGGATACGGACTGGAAATACTGAGAACGGCAAAGAAAGCGGATCCTGCCATTACTACTGTCATTGGAGGGCTGCATGTAACCTTGTGCATAAATGACTGTAATGACCCTGCCATTGATATTGCAATAAGGGGTCATGCCGGAAGACAGCTTAAAGATATTGCTTCTGCAAAAGAAAAAGAACAGTCTCTGTTCAGCGTTGCCGGTATTTATGTTAATACCCAAGAGGGCTTAAAGGCAACAAAAGAACCGGCAAAACAATGGAATCCTGCTTCGGAAGATTTTTCGATGCCCGACAGAGGTCTTCTGAACCGCTGGAAAAACACATACCGGGTAGCCGGCGCACCATCACCTACCACATATTTATACACATCCCTGGGCTGCCCCTATAAATGCTCATTCTGCTCGATCTGGCGTCAACATTGCGGCGCCTATCTGCAACGTGATATGGAAAGCATAATAGATGAACTCAAATCGCTCGATTACGATATTGTCCGTTTTGCTGATGCCAATACAATTGTAAATTCAGATTTTATTGACTGCTTATTCAATAGAATAGAAGAAGAGGGTATTAAAAAAGAATACATCATGGACATTCGCGCCGATACTGCCGTGAATAATCCGGCGCTGATTAAGAAGATGGCCGGCAATGGCCTGAGAGTAGTTATATGCGGGTTTGAATCGTACAAAGATTCTGAACTTCGGAGGTACAATAAAAATAGTCCGGCAGACAATATTGATAAGGCCATAGAGATATTTCATGATAACGGCATTAAACTGAGGGGTAATTACGTAATTCCAACCGATTATTCCACTGAAGACTTTCTGGCAATGGCCGATTATGCAGGCAGACACAAGGTTGCGTATGCGGGATACACCATTCTTACACCCATGCCCGGAACCGTTTATTACGAAGAAGTAAAAGATATAATAGCGGATAAGGATTTACGCAAATACAATTTCTTTAATCCCGTTTTACCCACAAAACTTCCCGTTGATGAATTCGCAAAACAGGTGGGCGCGTTATGGCTTATTAAGAAAGGGACTGATATAATATAATTAGTGTTTGTCCATAATGTCCGGTATCTTCGTTACTCTTGTCTTGAAAACAGTCATTTACAGTAGTAAACTCCTTGGTTTTCAAGACTGCGAAAGCCTCGATACCGAACATTATGATCCAAACACTGACT
>CAZEWB010000844.1:1011-2069 GCA_964515655.1 uncultured Bacteroidales bacterium | reverse complement strand
ATACTTTTGAGACAGGACCTAATATTAAGAAAACTTCATCCTATTCTTTGTTGAGAAGTAAATGCTTGATCATTGTTGGTGTTTCACCACCTTCGGATTTCGGAAGTTTGAATTTTGAGTTTAATACCTTGTAACCCTTTACAGTAACTTCAACTTCTATCTTATGGTCCGAAGGCAGAGTAATGAAATACTCACCATTGTCGTTTGAAGAAGTAAGGTTATCTTTATTATCGTTAAGGTCTTTAACAACAATGTTTGCTTTTATCGGTTCGCTTGTTACAGCATCAACGACAGTACCACGAAGTATACAGAGAGGCGGGCCTGAAAGACTTGTAGCAATGTCGGTAGGGATATTTTTATTGGAGCGGAAATAATAACTCATGTCAACTTGATATACATCGTATTTTCCGTATCCGCCTTCACGCGTACTTGAAATAAAGGCCTTCTTTTTATCGGCCGTCATTACAAAATGAACTTCATTACGTGTAGTATTGACAGGATATCCGAGATTTATAGGTTCGCTCCATTTGCCTTCGTTGAAAAACGACATGAACAGGTCGTATCCTCCCATGTTCTTATGTCCGCCTGAACTGAAAAACAGGGTTTTACCGTCAGGGTGAATGAAAACGCCAATTTCGTCATAAGGAGTATTGATCACAGGACCAAGATTGGCCGGCTTGCCCCATTCGTTTCCTTCTTTAACCGACATGTAAATATCAGCATTCCCGTACCCTTCTTTACGTTCGCTTACAAAATAAAGGGTATTGCCATCGCCGGTAATAGATGCAGAACTTTCGAAATAAGTGGAATTGATATATTTCTCATCGATAGGTCTGGGTTCTGACCACTCTCCCGTAGGTTTTATCGACGAAATGTATATATCGCCGCTCTTTGTAACATTCTGAATGTTCTTATATATGAAAATTGTATTGCCATCGGGTGAAATACTCAGGCTGGCATCGTGGAATTCTGTATTTATAGGACTTCCGATATTGACTGCAGTCTGCCATGTTTTTGTTTTTTCGTATATAAAAACACCCCCAAACACACCCAACACA
>CAZEWB010000844.1:0-1001 GCA_964515655.1 uncultured Bacteroidales bacterium | reverse complement strand
GGTGTTGGGTGTGTTTGGTTGGTTTTGTTTTTTCGTCGAAATTCGAGATGTAAATATCGTCGTAGTAATCTTCGGTCCACGGGTCCATTTTTCCGCCGGTATTTTCGGGTCTGCGTGATGAGAATACAAGACGTTTTCCATCTGCGGAAACGCAGGGGTTTGCATCAACAAAAGCAGAGTTTATGAGTGTTCCCAGGTTGGCGATATTGACATTAACGGGATTTTCCATATTCTCACGGGCTGTGTAGCATTGCTGGAGCAGAACATTTACATAGTCACGTTCATTCTGTTTAGGATTTAGTTTACTTTTGTAAAGCATATAATGCTCTATCGCCTTCGACAGCTCGCCGATATACTGGTATGCCTGGCCAATAAGATAATGAACATCATTACGCATTGAGGTATCGGCAATAATTGCCTTTTCGAGATACGATAATGCTGAGTCCATCATCTGAACCTCGATATAACACTGGCCTGCTCTGAAGTTCAGCATTGCGTCATCGGGTGTGACTTTGAAGAGTTCACGGTATATACGCAGCGCACCCAGATAGTCCTCTTCATTGTAACGCATCCATGCCTGTGCCATTTTGATTTTATCGGCTTCGGCCTTCTGTGAATAGGATATTATTGGTGCCAGAAAAAGTGTAAAAGCAAAAACAAGAAACAATGTTCTGATGTTCATAAATTTATGTTTAACGTGCAATTATACTAAAAACTTTTAAATTAATAAAGACTTTATTAATTAAAATGCGGATTTTAGGAAAAAGTCCACTGCTTTGCGGCAGTTTTCATCATAATGGAATAAATGTTGTTCGTGAGATATGACATTATTTCATAGGGATATTTGCTTTTTACCGATTCTGCGGCAATTTTTATATTTCCGACCCCTGATTTTAGCGAATTATTGAAATGCTGAAGGAAATCCTCCGGAACCGATCTGTGGGCATCCCAAACGGCAAAAACAAAAGGAAGTCCTGTTAATTCATTCCATTCTGTTGCAA
>CAZEWB010000843.1:1162-2069 GCA_964515655.1 uncultured Bacteroidales bacterium | reverse complement strand
TTTCACAGAGAAGTCTGTATGAACAAAAACGTATACTCGAAGAAACTTTCGATAACTGGAAGGGTGACGAAGCGCAGGTAGATGATGTTCTGGTAATAGGAATTATGATCTGATCCTATTCAAACGCGAATGTGCAGAACTTTACAGATTTAACCTCCTGACAACCGGCAAGTATACGTTTTCCCATCGGAATTATCATCTTGGGCAAAATACAGACCTTTGAATCCTTTTCCGGATAGAGCGGGTATTTCTCGAAACTGCCGTCAGCAAATATTGATATCATAACAGCTTGTCCGGTTACTTTGTATGTGTTGGGATTGTTCTTCAGAAGTTTTGTTTTTTCAGGAACTGAATTTTTAAGATTTGCAGAGTTGTCGTTATAAAGAATTTTTACCTGATTTACATTCTTCAGAGCAACAAAAGAGTGCCAGTAACCATTGTCGTCAAGGCTTTCCTGATTCTTGGGAATATGTTTATACCAGTCAAGTTCACCTTCCTTGTTAACACCAAAAACCAGCAGGTCGTTATAATAGAAATAATTTATTGTAGTTTCAGCCTTTGAACCCGGATCAGTCAGGGTCTTCTGTGCTGTATAATACTGTTCAGCAATGAACGCTATCCCGTTATTTTCGAAAACCACAATGTCTTTCATGATCAGATTATAATACTGAACAGGTGTAGTGCCGTTTCTCTCAGAAGCATAGTTTGCAATAAATGGTTTGTCGAAAAGTTTGTAATTCTTTTTGATGTCACTGGAAATTACCTTCAGTGTCCTTGGGTTAATTATCTGATAAAAGGCTCCGATAAATTCGTTATCAATTTTTCTGGTCTTATTTGCGATTAATCCTCCCACAATAACATTTTCTTCTTTATTTAAAGCAAAACCCAACCAAACACACCCAACACA
>CAZEWB010000843.1:0-1152 GCA_964515655.1 uncultured Bacteroidales bacterium | reverse complement strand
TGTGTTGGGTGTGTTTGGTTGGTGTTTGCTTTAAAGCAAACCTCATACTCAGGGGAATGTACTTTTCGGCATCAATCAGTATAGGAGTAAAGACCTTGGATTTAGGATTGTAAACCATCAGTATGTGTTCATACATCTGGGTTGAGGTCTTCTTTTTTGACACAATTTCTGCTTTGATCAGAAAAAGTACTGTATTGGTTTTTGTAACTGCGGTTTGTAATACTTCAAAAGAACGTTCCTTCAACGGCAATTCAAGAGTTTCCGAAAAATCATCAATAAGATTGGAATTTATGATCTTAAAAGTGAACGGCTCACCGTTATACTGCATGTAAGAATTATTATATTTAATAAGTATCTGGGAGTCAGAGTATGTCGAGAATTTAAATTTATCCGCAGGCATATTTGCAATAGGAATGCTGCCTAATTCGCGTGGTTTATTCTTCAGAGTACCGTCAATATTCAGGTACTGTACATATAATGTCCTTTGTGAGCCAAGGGGAACAGATGTAAAGAGAATAATCTTGCTATTCATATAGAAAGCGTCTTCATATTCCGACATCACACCATTGACGGTAGGAAGCAACACTTCGCCAATTGATTCCATATCATTTGTTACAGAAGAATAATATTCAATATAGATCTTGTTATTTGTAACTTTTAAGATATTATCAGATCTTACCATAAAATATCCATCCTTATCGTATCCGGCTATTTTATGAAAATAAGTTCCTTTTTCCATATCACGCGAAGGCCCCCAGTCGGGTTCAACAGTCTGGCTCAGCACAGGCAAAGAGGTGCAGAGATAAAGGAAAGCCAGAAATAAAATCATTTGTTTCATATTTTGTCTATTTAATCAGCCACGAAAATATAAATTTTCGGTCAATTTTACATCATTCCAATATTATTTTACCAACCTAAATTTGTTAGCAAGTTGACCGCATGCTGCAGAGATGTCGTTTCCCATACTTTTTCGGATTGTAACCACAACGTTTTTTCTTTTAAGATATGCCAAAAATTGTGCCACCTCTTCATCTTCCGGTCTCATGTATGGCAATCCGGGCACCTCATTGTAGATGATCAGGTTTATTTTTGATGAAGAGGTGGCACAATTTTTGGCATATCATAAAAAAAAAACCAAACACACCCAACACA
>CAZEWB010000842.1:0-2072 GCA_964515655.1 uncultured Bacteroidales bacterium | reverse complement strand
ACCAATTTCCAAACAAATTCAAAATACTAAGCACAAAATCCAAAACCCGTTTTGAATTTCATTTTTTTTTAAATTGGAATTTGTTTGATATTTGGAAATTGATATTTGATGCTTCTGACAAAAATGGTATTTTTCTACATCTTCTGATCCAGATTCTTCCCGGTTTCTATATGTTCAAAATTGGGAAGGTATTTTTTAAGCGCCTGTACCAGTCCGGCTTTTGTTGTGCCCTGTGCAAACAAATTGCGAAGGTTTGCGAAGATCGATTCAATTTCCTGTTTGCTGCGGGCTTTTTTGTTTTTTACAACACCAAGGTTGGGAAAAGTCTGTATGTCCAGAGTTTCCTGATCGGTGTAAAATTCTTCGTAGGCTTTTTCGCCGGATGTATCAGATGAGAAATAATATACCGGATATGTTTTTGAGCTTGCATTTAACAGTTGTGCTTTCTGGCGGGCTTCGTCTTCTGTTTTACAGATGTCAGGCTTCATCCCGTATTCTGCCAGCAATGCTTCGACTATCATTGTAAAAGGCTGCATATCGTTTACCATGTCGAGTTTTGGGAAGAAGATGTCTCCGCTTTCTCCAAGTACTGATGCCATCATACATATCTGTCCGGATTCCAGCGGGCTGACAAAAAATCGCTTCACATCCGAAGGACACGACCATGGATGACACATGTTGTATCTCTCGAGAAAACCATGAGGAAGACTTCCGTTTGAGAATGCGACATTGGCAAAACGGGCAGTTGTTATAGGAATAGTATCTGAATATGCCATTATTACTTCTTCCATTAATTTTTTGCTGGCTCCCATAATGTTTACCGGATTTGCAGCTTTGTCTGTAGAGACACAGAAAAAGTGTTCCGGCTTGTGTTTAAGCAAAAGATCAAGAAGTTTTTTTGCACGGAGGACATTGTTTTCGATCATGGCTTCTATCGAATACTCATCTTTTTCGCTGCGGACATGTTTGTGAGCCGCAAAATTGGCAACGATCTCAAATGGTCCTTCGTTGACAAACATTTTTTCAAAAACAGGGTCACTGAAGTTTATTGGGTAGGTTTTTAAGTCCGAAGGAATATTGTATCCGACAGAGCTGCGAAGATCACGGACCAGTTCAGTAAGTCCGTTTTCATTAATATCAACAACATACAGTCGTTTTACTTTAAACTTCAGTATCGCTTTAATGTATGATGAACCTATTGTCCCGGCTCCGCCGATAACCATTACTGAACGTCCGTCGATCTGTTTACGGAGTTCAGAATCGAATTTCTCAAGGTCATGCTTTAGCAATCCCTGCGGACGTTTTACTATTTTTTCTGAGATGAATTTGTCGAGGTTTATCATGGACTTTGTTTTATAGTAATGATATTTACTTTTTCCGCTTCACTTTGTGCTTTAGCTTTAAAACTGCAAAATTTAACTCAATTGTTGTTTCAGTTTCATCTGTCTGTAGACTATTATCAAGGAGTTCTGATATTATGTTACCACTTTTTCTCATCAGTTTCTTCTGCTCTGCTTCTCCACTTTCTTTTGACAAGTCACTAATTGTTCTCGACAATGATCTGATTTTTGCAAAAGTCTCAATAATAGAAATAGTGGTCTCAGTTGCTATTTTGCTTCTAAGAATTGTAGCAAGCATATACAAACCTTTCTCTGAAAATGCCTTTGGTTCAACTGCTGAATGTTTTATTTTTTCGAACCGGTGGAATTTTTCCACCAGTTCATTCTTTTCTTTTTTTGTCAGGACAATTATGTATTCTTCAGGAAATTTATCGGGATTATTTTTGACGGCCTTATTAATATCACGGGTATTAACTCCATATAATTTAGCAATATCACTGTCAATAATAACACTTAGCCCTTCAATATTAACAATAACTTCTTCAATTTGTTGAATATTACTCATAAACACGCCTTTAATTCATGGTTTAATAATTTTCTTGTATCCTGCAATGAGGTCGTTATAGTTCATCCGTGGAATAAAGTTCATGGAGCACTCGGTATTGTTTCCGGAAGCTTCGATGGTTAACCTGTTTTCCGAAAACAACACCAAAAACCAAACACACCCAACAC
>CAZEWB010000841.1:0-2073 GCA_964515655.1 uncultured Bacteroidales bacterium | reverse complement strand
GGGAAAGGCGCCTTTGCAGTCGCTTTCTGAAGGACAGAGAAAAGGGATTCCGGGATCCTGTCATTTTCCGGCAGGGGATAGTTAAGCTGGGGGTTAATTACCATCATCGAGTTGCAGTGTTTGTAAGGGTATGCGCCTGTAAGGAGTTCGTAAAGACTTATCCCTGCGCTGTAAATGTCGCTGTGCGGGCCGCACAGGCTGTACTTGCCCATCAGTAATTCAGGTGGAGAGTAGACCATCGAAAAGCGGCGCTGGGGAAAATTATTGCCGTTTTTAAGATGTGCCTGCCCGAAGTCAATAAGTTTTACCGAAACAGGTGAGGTTGATGAAACAATAATGTTAGATGGTTTAATATCGCAATGGGTTATTCCTCTTTCGTGGATATATTCCAACGCCTTACAAAGGCTTATGAATGCTTCTAAAGAGAAGCGCAGGTGGCTTTTTTCCTTCTGGAAATATTTCCTGCCTGATTCACTTATAGACTTTCCTTCGATGAATTCGCAGATGATGAAATGACTGGGATCTGTCCCGTGGTCAAGGTATCTTACAACTCCGGAATGTTCAAGTCCCAGACTTGCCTCCCTAATGAACCTTTCCTGTGATTCTTCGTCCTTGGCATAACGTCCGTGAAGGGTTTTAAGGACTACAATATTATTATTGCCGGTGTCCCTTGCTTTATAAACGTTGCTGAAAAGGCTCTTTCCCTGACGATGCGTGGCAAGAGGGGCAATACTCTCGTATTCCGAAAGATGTCCCTTGTATACTTGAAACGGGGTAAATTGTTGCATTTTTGATAATGGTTTATGGGTTGGGCGGCTGGTTTGGTTGAAAGTAGCTGGTCTGTTGTCAAAAACCTAAAACGATATCCCATTGACTAAACCAGCTGCTCAACCTTTTAACCTATAACCTGATTTATCCAATTGATGCGGAAATTTATCCCGTTTGCAGTATAGATCATAACAGGACTATTCTTTACTGAAATCGAGCCCCAGAGACGGCTGTTCGGGTCGGGCAGCTTTCTTTTTCTTTTCTTCTTTGGGCAGAAGAAAATCAGGGGCGGGTTTCGACTCTTCGCTTCCCGGTAGGGCAGGAGTTGTTGCAACCTTTGTTTTCCTTGCGACTTTGGGAGCCGGGGTTTTTGGGAAAAGCGACGTGCCTGCAAGGTCAAATTTGTTGCTCTTCATGAACATCCCCAATTCAACTGCCTTTACAAGGTTTTTAACATTTATCTCGACTTCCCACTCATCATGAACCGGCCCGGGAATAACGGTGAATTCAAGTTTGTTCTCTATACAATGTTCCATCAAAAGCTGAATATTTTTGCTTTTAAGTAATACGCGGGGCTTATCTGTTGTGTTCATATATATTTTTGTGCAAATTAACGAAAAAAAATCAAATCCCAATTATAAAATTCCAAATCTAAAATTCCAAATATCAAACAAATTCAAATTTCAAAAAAAATAAATTCAAAACGGGTTTTGGATTTTGTGCTTGTTATTTTGTATTTGTTTGGAAATTGATGCTTGGTTTTTGGTATTTGTTTTTTGAGAGAGTTTATATGATCTATTCCACAACAAATTTAACAGTATTTGCGTATTCACCACAAATAATATTTATGAAATACACGCCCTTGCTGAGATATTCTCTTACCGGTATCCGGAATGTCTGAGGTCCTTCGCTGTATTCGCCGTTTGCAAGATTGAGGATGTTTCTCCCCAGAACGTCTTTAACTGACACAGATAAATGTTCATTCTGCGGAAGTTTAAGTGAAAGGGTGGAATTCTCATTCGAAGGATTGGGGTAGACTTTCATTTCAAGAACTTCACTGAAGTATTCTTCGGCAGAAACGGTATGGTTGTCGAGAATGAAATAGTCGAAATAGAAATTGTTGCCGCCGCCCGAAACGAATTCAATTTTTATACGCAGGTTCGATGCAGGGTTGGTAACGTAACCATGGAAATTAACAGAATCTGTATGCCATTGGGTTGAATCGGTCGGAACAAAGGCACCCAATGGCATACAGATTCTGGTAATTTCCATGGTTACGCCACCAACCCAAACACACCCAACACA
>CAZEWB010000840.1:0-2081 GCA_964515655.1 uncultured Bacteroidales bacterium | reverse complement strand
ACACCGCGCTATGAACGCCGCTGGTTCGAGGCCAATCTTCCTGTTTCTATTTCAGATATGAAATACTTCAGGCTGGGACTATCATTGAGGATGTGGAATTTTATTATAGGAACGGATAACCTGCTTGGTTCATTGGGCGTAGGGATGAACAGGAGTTTTGACCTGTACGTTTCGCTGCGGATGAATTTTGCAAAAGGAAAATGCGGAAAGAAAAAAGGATCGAGTTTATTTGATCCATTCAGACAGCTCACTTCGTAGACTCCTGTTTTCCGCACTTTTCCGGGACACCCGCTGTAACCCTTGCTATTATTGATATGTTTTTTAATTTTGGGTGTCCCGATATTTTGAAACATGTTTGTAAGAGAGAAGAAAAATCACTCAGGAAGCACGTCAGTACAGGTAATCAGCAAGATTGGCGGCAGGTATAAAGTATATAAGACGATTGGTTCCGCCACCACGCAGCAGAAAATAGATGAACTTGTTATACTTGCAAAACAAGAGATAAAAAATGCTTCAAAACAGCAGGAATTGTTTGTTTCCAACGATGATTCTTTAGCAGATTCATTATTTGAGGCATTATCCAATGCAAGTATCAGAACTCTGGGGCCGGAAATTATTTTCGGTAAGATATACGATTTTATAGGGTTTAATCAGATTAACGAAGATATGTTCCGTCATCTGGTTATATCCAGAATAGCATTCCCGTTAAGCAAATTAAAGACGATTGATTATCTTTATCGCTATCAGGGTGCAAGCCTCGATATTGATTCGGTTTATCGTTTTCTGGACAAGTTGAATAATAAACTGAAGCCACAAGTCGAGCAAATTGCTTTTGCACACACCAAGAAAATATTGCAAGACAATATTAGCATTGTATTTTACGATATGACCACGCTGTATTTTGAAGCCAGCGATGAAGATGATTTACGGAAGACAGGATTTAGCAAAGACGGAAAGCATCAGAATCCACAAATTTTTATTGGATTACTGGTTGGATTGGGTGGCTATGCAATAGGTTATGATATTTATGAAGGCAATACATACGAAGGACATACGCTCATTCCATTTCTTGAGAATATAAGCAAGAAATTTAACCTGGATAAGCCGGTAGTTGTGGCTGATGCAGGACTTCTTTCAAACGATAACATTAAAACATTAGAAGAAAAGCAATACGAGTATATTATTGGAGCACGTCTAAAGAATGAACCCGACAAAATCAAGAATCAAATCCTGAAGAATAAATATATTGATGGTTCCATAATCAGTATAAAGAAATCCACCACAACAAGACTTGTAGTTAATTACTCCAATGTAAGAGCTTCAAAGGATGTATATAATCGACAACGTGGATTACATCGCTTAGAAAAGCTAATAAAGGCTGGCAGGCTCACAAAATCAAACATTAATAATAAAGGTTACAATAAATATCTTAAAATGATTGGTGAGGTGAAGATCGAGATTGATTATGAAAAATATACAAATGATAATGAATGGGACGGATTAAAGGGATACATTACAAATACGAGGCTCACCAACAATGATGTATTAGAAAACTATAAAAATCTTTGGCATATCGAGAAAGCATTCAGAATGTCAAAAACAGATTTACGCATACGTCCAATATATCATAGACTGCGAAACAGAATAGAGGCACATATCTGTATTTCTTTTACGGCTTATTGCATTTACAAAGAATTAGAAGGGGTGCTATATGCAGAAAAATCAACTCTCTCATTGAAAAAGGCTGCTGAGGTCACCCATAATATGTATCAGATTACATACACCCTTCCCGACTCGAAAGTCACTAAGAATAGGCTATTGAAGATGGATGATGAGCAAGAAGAGCTATACCAAATTATAAATAAGAATTTTTAGGGTGTCCCAACGCTGAAAACAGGAAAAGCCAAAAAATAAAGCCCAGATAAGAAATCCGGGCTTTATAGGGCATGGAATAAATGGTTAATTTACAAAGAATCTAATTCATGTAAATTGTACTTTTCTTACAGCTACTGTTTGATGAATTTGTTTGTTCCGAAAACATCATTACCTGTAACAAAACACAACCAAACACACCCAACACA
>CAZEWB010000839.1:0-2087 GCA_964515655.1 uncultured Bacteroidales bacterium | reverse complement strand
TGTGTTGGGTGTGTTTGGGGTTGGTGGGCGGGTACGTTAAAATATCCGGGATGATAGACGAATCGATGGATAAGGAGCAGATGAAGAAACCTCCTCAACCCTATGAATTCCGTTCTAAAAAATCAGGACATCGTTTGCTCATAATGCTCGGAGGTATTATTTCAAATGTAATCACCGCATTTATTATTTACAGCATGGTATTGTTCACCTGGGGCGAAAAATTCCTTGCAACAGAAAATGCCGTTAACGGGATAATGGTCGATTCCACCGGAATGAAGATGGGCCTGCAGAACGGAGACTTTATTATTGATATTGATGGTAACAAAACTGAAAACTTCGGGAGGATACCACACGATGTGATCGTGAACAAAGCAAAAAATATAAAAGTCTTAAGGCAGGGAAAGGAAGTCAATGTTCCCATTCCCGAAGCAATATGGCCCGAACTTATAAAAAGTCCTCTCTTTGTCCAGCCGCGCGTGCCCTTTGTTGTTAAAGGCTTTTACGGTGATGAATACGGAAAAAGCGCCGGTTTCATGATTGGTGACAAGATCATTGCAATGAACCAGACAGCCACACCATTTTACGATGAAGTTAAAAACCGCCTTAATTCCAACAAAGGAAAGGATGTTGTGTTTTCCGTTCTGAGAAACGAGGATACAGTAGATATTCAGACCCGTATTCCTGATGACGGTTTATTGCAGATGAAAATCGAAAGCACTCTTGATTCCTTCTTTGTTATGAGCGAAAGATCCTATGGCTTTTTCGAATCATTCCCTGCCGGTGTTGAACGTACCTTTACAACTCTTAACAGCTATGTAAAACAGTTCAAACTCCTTTTCCAGCCCGAGACAAAGGCATACGAATCGCTTGGCGGATTTATTTCCATTGGCAAGATATTTCCTGCCGAATGGGACTGGTTCTCCTTTTGGACCATGACAGCTTTTCTCTCGATAATTTTAGCGTTCATGAATTTCCTCCCCATTCCTGCACTCGATGGCGGACATGTTCTCTTCCTGCTTGTCGAGATCGTTTCAGGCAGAAAGCCCGGCGATAAATTCCTTGAATACGCACAGATGGTCGGCATGTTCCTGCTTATTGCTCTGCTTATCTTTGCAAACGCAAACGATGTGATTAAGTTGTTTCATTAAATTCAGCAATCAGTAACCAGAAACCAGTAACTGGTTTCTGGCTTCTGGTTTCTGGTAAGTTTAACGCAGGTCAATTAAGCATCATTGCAAACAAAAATCTCTTATTAAATAATAGTATTCACCAAATTTCTATATATTTGTCCAAAATTCGAAAAACAGTTTAATGGCAACAACAGCAGATTTACGCAATGGTCTTTGTCTGGAATTCAAGGACGACCTGTACCGTGTGGTGGACTTCCAGCATGTTAAACCCGGTAAGGGGGGTGCGTTTGTGAGGACAAAACTTAAAAATTTAAAGAGTGGAAGGGTAATCGATAACACTTTCAATGCAGGTGAAAAGATAGAGATAGCAAGAGTTGAGCATCGTCCATACCAGTTCCTTTATAAGGACGACATGGGATACAATTTCATGCACACCGAGAATTTCGAGCAGATAATGCTTCAGAAAGAAATGATAGACCAACCGTTACTTCTTAAAGAAGGTGTTAGTGTTTATATCATCGTGCATGCTGATACCGAAACTCCACTTTCGTGCGAAATGCCGCCTTATGTTGAAATGGAAGTTGTTTATACCGAACCCGGTCTTAAAGGCGATACTGCTTCGAGCAACGCTCTTAAACCCGCCACCCTTGATACCGGCCTTATTATTAAAGTTCCACTGTTCATCGAGACAGGAGAAAAAATAAAAGTTGATACAAGGGACCTGTCGTATTCAGAAAGAGTTAAAAAGTAAGCATGTATTTTCCCCAGCCCCTTACCCTGCAGGAAATTGCCGAATGGCTGGGCGCCGACTTTGCCGGGCGCGATGATCTTGTTCTGAATGGGATCAACGAAATTCACAGGGTCGAAAAAGGTCAGGTCACTTTTGCCGACCATCCGAAATATTATCAGAAAGCTTTATACAGTCCCGCCACAGTTGTTATCGTCAATTCAAAACTT
>CAZEWB010000838.1:0-2089 GCA_964515655.1 uncultured Bacteroidales bacterium | reverse complement strand
TTACATAACAAGAGTTAAGAAAAAGAATATGAGTCTGAACGATTTTCTCCTGATGCGCCACGAACTACTACTGGTAATTACATTATTAGTTCTGCTGTTTGCTGACCTTCTCTGGAGTCCGGATAAACTTGGAGTAAGGATGCTGGCGCTGGTTCTGTTCACGCTGGTCACAGTTGCCGGATTCCTGCCTTATGGCGAAGGCACTTCTCTCTTTGGAGAAATGTACCAGATATCCGATATGAGAATAATGATGAAGAACGTGCTTAATATCGGAGTGCTGATAGTGTTCATACAATCGTTCACATGGCTGAAAAAGGCTGAAAATTCAGTAAAGATATCGGAGTTCTTTATTCTTATCCTTGCAACTCTTATCGGAATGAATTACATGATATCCGCAGGTGATTTCCTGATGCTCTATCTCGGACTTGAATTAGCTACTATCCCCATCGCCGCATTGGCCGCATATGACAGGTATAAAAACACA
Organism: uncultured Bacteroidales bacterium; assembly: GCA_964515655.1. Lineage (GTDB taxonomy): Bacteria > Bacteroidota > Bacteroidia > Bacteroidales > GWA2-32-17. Next base: position 1,605 of record CAZEWB010000838.1, on the reverse strand, counting down.
TCTGCCGAAGCCGGTATTAAACTGATATTATCCTCCGCACTGTCTTCAGGGATCCTGCTTTACGGAATTTCTATGTTATACGGGGCAACGGGTTCCGTTTATTTCACTGAGATCAACTCTGCCATCACAAACGAACCGATTGTGATACTTGCCATGATATTCTTCTTTGCAGGCATGGCATTCAAAATATCCCTGGTTCCCTTCCACCTATGGACAGCAGATGTGTACGAAGGGGCTCCCATTTCTATCACTTCTTATCTTTCGGTCATATCAAAAGCAGCAGCAGCGTTTACTTTTATGATCGTTCTTTTTATAGTCTTTCCGAAACTTACCGGTATGTGGCAGGACGTTGTATATGTGCTGGCAGTAATGACCATGACCATTGGTAATCTTTTTGCCATCCGTCAGCAGAATCTTAAACGTTTTCTTGCATTTTCGTCCATCGCGCAGGCCGGTTTTATTTTAGTTGGTATAATAAGCGGTACTGAGCTGGGCATGACATCAGTTGTATATTTTGCTTTGATATATATATTCTCAAATCTCGGCGCTTTCGGTGTCGTTGCCGCCATCTCTAATGCAACCGGCAAGGAACGGATTGAAGACTACAACGGATTGTACAGGACGAATTCCAAACTGGCGCTTGTAATGACTCTTGCTTTATTCTCACTTGCTGGGATCCCGCCCGTGGCAGGCTTTTTCGGAAAGTTCTTCCTCTTTACCGCAGCGGCAAAAGAACATTTTTATATACTCGTGCTGATAGCTGTGATCAATGCGATCATATCACTTTACTATTATCTTTTAGTGGTAAAGGCTATGTTCATTGTAAAGAATCCTGAACCCATAGCATATTTCAGAAGCGATTTCTGGACAAGGACTGGACTGATAATATGTGTTACCGGCATAATTACCATAGGTTTCGCCAGCTATATTTTCGAGTACTTCAGTTCTATAAGTTTTGGGATTTTTGGAATGTAATACTATTAAAATGGCACTGACAAAAGGAAAACATAACATTATCGAGATCAACGACCAGCGCTGCAGCCTTGTTGAATCTTCTGTCACCCCCGTGCGGTTCAGTTTTCTTAAAGAAATTCTTGAACACAACGGATACAAGGTCTTATCCAAAGAAGAAAAGGATGACAAGGGAACAGTTCTTTATACTCTGGGTGTAACAGATATCTTATTCAATCCCGTTATTACCGTTTACGAAAGACTACTGCGCAATAAAAAAGATGAAGTGGTATTACCGGATTACTGGAACCAGAAATCGGAAGTGTGTGAGCCGGAATACTGGACCCTGAGAAAAAAGACACACGTATAGTATTATCTGTAGAGAGCGCCAATATTAAAACGAAGTGTAAAAATCTTGTTTGCCCTTTCCTCTTGTGTATTATTCCAAAGTGAAATACAAATAGCCCAAATCCCCAATCGTCCTGAGAACCCCTGTAAAAGCAGTCTTTAACTTTCACACAGGAATGACAATGCCCCCTTCACCCAACCCGTCATCCTGAACTTGTTTCAGGATCTCTCACCACCCATAACTCATAAAGAATATTTGTGTTGTGCATGTGAGATTCCGGAACAGGTCCGGAATGACGGGAAGGG
>CAZEWB010000837.1:0-2091 GCA_964515655.1 uncultured Bacteroidales bacterium | reverse complement strand
TGTGTTGGGTGTGTTTGGTGTGTTTTTATTAAGGAATGCCGTAATCGCAATCTCGCCTGCCTCGACCTTCAGCAGTATTTCCTTCAGATGAAAGACACATCACGATACCCGCTTTTTTCACCATACGGAGTACACTGGACAACTTATGGCATGTTCCTCGCTGCTGATACTCTGCTTTCGTATCTCAGCCGGTCAACAGGACTGAACATGGCCGACATCCGTATAAATGAAATAAAACTGACCGATACTACAAAAGATGTTGACTTCGATCTTGAAAATACACTTAACCTCCTTTACGATCTTCCGCGAAAATCGTTTGCCTTTCCTGTTGTTTCATGGGATACGGCAGGTCGGTACCGACCGAAGGTGCTGACAATTGCCGACAGTTACTTCTGGATGATGCACAATCACGGTATACCAAACATGGCTTTTACAAGCAACGTATACTGGTACTATTACAAAACCATCTTTCCTAATATCTGGCTTGACAATCCAAAATGGATAAAGGACATTGACCGCCGGGCCGTGACAGAACAGCAGAACGTGATCCTGTTTATGATAACAGAAATGAACCTCCACAGGGCGTTCTGGGGTTTTACGGATGAACTATTAAGCTGGTATGATACAGCCAGGATCAAAGATCCCCTTTTCGAAGCCATGAAATTTATCCTGTACGATGATGTGCTTTATCAGTTGTTGCTTGAAAGATCAGAGGTATGGCCATGCCCTTTCGATATTGCTCTGCAAAGATTTGCTCAAAGTCTTGTTGAATTCAGAGAAGGTACAGAAAATCCGGATGTAAAGAGGTTCTGGACGACGTACAACGAACTGTACTTTCTGAAGAAATAAAAAAAAGATGAAAAAGAAAGCTAACAAATCGGATACCAACAACGCTGCTTCAAAAAAGATAAAAGTATCCAATTACTTTGAAGATGCAGAAAATTCGCAGTTTGACTACTGGGCAGGGCTTTCACCCGAACAACGATTTGCGGATTTTCTTGATTTAATGAAACGTTTTTACACATTTGAAAAACCTGAATGGTCAACAAAGAGAATAAATTTTGATATGTGAACAATATGAAAGAGTTACATTCCGAAGGCAAATGCGTTTTCTGCGGTAAAACCTTTGCAAAAGCTGCTATCAGCAAACATTTGAATTCTCATTTTAAAAACGATTTTATTTCAAAATCCTGCGAAAAATCGTATCACGTAAGAGTGGAATGCGCGGAGATGTTCCTTAACCTGTGGGTTGACGGAAATGCTTTGCTGGAAGATGTTGATGATTTTTTACGCGCTATCTGGCTTGAATGCTGCGGCCACATGAGCTCTTTTAGCGATCCTGCAGCAAAAAAGGCAGTACGTAGGGGAGTTGTCCTGTTTAATGATGGAGATGATTTCATGATCCCCGGAGAAATTTCAAAAGATGAAAAAGCCAGCGATGTTTTAGTAAAAAATATGAAACTCGATTATGAATATGATTTTGGCAGTACCACCCGCCTGGAAATAAAAGTGCTTGAAGAATTTTCCTGTAAAGCTGTAAAGAATATAGTGTTGCTTTCGCGCAACATGCCTCTTGAAATATACTGTCTCGTTTGTAAAAAAAATATTGCTACTGTAATTTGCAGCGTTTGCGCCGGGTACGATGTAGCTTTGTTTTGTAAAGCCTGCGCCAAACTACATGAAAAAGAATGCGAAGATTTTCCAGACTGCAGTTTACCGGTAGTCAATTCACCGCGCATGGGCGTTTGCGGATACGAGGGCGGCCAAACAGACAAAGCAAGGGACGGAGTTTTAAAAAGAAACCATAGTATGAATGGAATACAATGAACAATTACATCCGGGTGGTTTTTATCATCTTTATAACCGCTCAAACGGAAAGGTGAATTTGTTTCGCGAGGAACGGAATTTCGGCTTTTTTATGGGTCGTTTCAGCAAATATGTTTCGCCTCTTGTAAATACCTATGCATGGTGCCTGATGCCAAATCATTTTCATTTTCTGGTACAGGTAAAGGATGAAAAGGAAATTCTGAAGGAGTATGAAAATAATTTAAGCCGGAATAAAAATAAAAAAACCCAAACACACCCAACACA
>CAZEWB010000836.1:0-2095 GCA_964515655.1 uncultured Bacteroidales bacterium | reverse complement strand
CTGTTAAGTAAGATACTCCGTAAGGAACTTGGCAATGATATAAAACTTGAATATAACGTTGTAGTCGAGAATAACACTTTTAATAACAATTCTGTTCCCTATACAATCAAGTATCCGACAAAAAACAAGGCTGAGTTACGTAACCAGCCTGTGTCAATGCCTCTGCAAAACGACGAGGTAAGTATAAAAAATCCGTTTATCATTCCGGGTCTTAAAAAGATCGAAATAGACCCGCAGCTAAATCCTGAGTTTTCTTTTACGAATTTTGTAGAGGGCGAATGCAACCGTCTTGCACGTTCTGCAGGTTATGCCGTTGCAAACAATCCCGGCGGCACTGCTTTCAACCCGCTCTTTATATATGGCGGTAACGGGTTAGGCAAAACACACCTTTCCCAGGCAATAGGTATTGAAGTAAAAGACCGCTTCCCCGATAAAACTGTTTTATACGTCCACGCCCACAAGTTCCAGACCCAGTTCATGGATTCTATCCGTAACAACACACGCAACGATTTCGTTTATTTCTATCAGATGATAGACGTCCTGATCGTTGATGACATACACGAACTTGCCGGTAAAGAAAGAACTCAGGATATATTCTTCCATATTTTCAACCACCTCCATCAGCTCAACAAGCAGATCATCCTCACTGCCGATAAACCCCCGGTTGAATTACAGGGTATAGAACAACGTCTTCTTTCACGTTTCAAATGGGGTCTGTCTGCCGACCTGCTGGCGCCCGATTTTGAAACCCGTATGGCTGTCCTTAAAAACAAAGTGTACAACAACGGTATAGAATTGCCGCCCGAAGTACTGGAATACATAGCAAGCCACATAACCAACAATATGCGCGAAATGGAAGGCGCTCTGGTTTCAATTATTGCTCAGGCTACCCTTAACAGAAAAGAGATAACTATTGAACTGGCCAAGTCCATTATCGACAAACTTGTTAAAAATATACAACGTGAACTTTCCATCGATTACATCCAGAAGGTTGTATGCGATTACTTCAACATGCCTGTTGATATGATGAAGTCGAAGACACGTAAACGCGAAATTGTCCAGGCCCGCCAGATTGCAATGTACTTTGCAAAGAACATGACCAAATCGTCACTTGCAACTATAGGCGCAATGATCGGCGGTAAAGATCATGCTACGGTTCTTCATGCATGTAAAACCGTCAACAATCTGCTCGAAACCGACAAACGCTTTAAAATGTACATTGACGAGATCGAGAAAAAATTAAAAATGTAAGCAGGCGCCGCCTGCTTTTTTTTTGTATGATAAATTCATCACGAACCCCAAACGCTCAAAAATCACTTCATACAAAAAATATCTTCAGTCCTTTCCTGAGGCACTTCATTCAAATCTGCTGTTTTTGTCATTTTTCAATTTTCTTATCAAAAGATGAATCCTGTAACTGATACATATAAAACCGTCAAAGCAAAATCAACAGGTAATTTTAATGACCGGAAAAGCAGATTTACCGGTATCGCCCTCAGAGTTCACAACGAAAATGAAATAAAGGAAACTCTTTTATCTATAAGGAAAGAATACCATGATGCAGTTCATCATTGCTACGCATGGGAATTATTCGATGGAACAGGCAGGCATCGTTTCAGTGACGACGGAGAACCTTCCGGAACCGCCGGTATCCATATTTATAACCAGATTTTTTACAAAAACCTTGCAAATATCCTGATCGTTGTTGTGCGTTATTACGGCGGGATAAAACTCGGCGTTCCCGGACTGATCAATGCATACAGGACAGCCGCAGCAGAAGCTCTGAACAATGCAGTGATAGTTGAAATGTTCCTTGAAAAGAATGTAACTGCCGAATTTCCGTACACACTGCTCCCCGAAATAAATAAGATCGAAAAGTTGTACAGCCTGCACAGAATCTCGGAAAAGTACAGTGATGAAAGCTGCACCATGTCATGGAAAGCAAGGTTAAGTTCAATAGATGCGTGTATAGAAAGAATAAACGGAATAAAGGGAGTGAAAATAATTAACTGATGATACGCAAAAAGACAGTGAATAAGCCCCAAGATCCAAGACCCAAGGAACGATTCCCTTGGAATTTGGGACTTGAAATTTG
>CAZEWB010000835.1:0-2096 GCA_964515655.1 uncultured Bacteroidales bacterium | reverse complement strand
ATGATTTTTGAAAAAATTAACAGCATCACTTTTTGAAAGACAAAAGATAAGGGGGTTGAGAGGCTTCAGGGCTGATGCATTAAAAATCTGGAAACCCTGATTAGTCTGTATTTTAACGTAAAACCTTATTGCCCTTGCAGGAATCCCCTTCTGCAATGCAGCAGATATGCTAAAGTGAAAATCCAATAATCAAAACTCAAATAATCCTGATAATTATCAGGACCAAATTCAAAGCATTAATTTCCAAACAAATCCAAAATAACAAAACATAAAATCTAAAACCCGTTTTGATTTTTATATAATTTGAGATTTGAATTTGTTTAAGATTTGGAAATTATAATTTGGGATTTTGACTTGATAGTTATGTTTTGTTGCTTTACAGCATAGCACTCGCTCTGCAAAGGATTCCTGCAGAGGCGGTTAAGGTTTGTTCTTATTAATACAGAGTTTTCCAATGCGTGATTTGGGATAATTTCAAAAAAAAAATCCGGAAGGCAGTACCAACCGGATTCTTCAGAATATATTATTTCTGTTATTCCTTTACTATCCTGTATTCCTTGCTGAAATTAACGTCTTTGGCAACAATTTTAAGGACATACTGGGCATTTGCATATTCAGCCAGATTAAGTATTCCGGTCTGATTGCTTGTAGAAACTTTGCTGACTAATAATTCTTTGCCATTCATGTCATACAGACTGATAACAGCAGGGGTCTGAATGCTTCCGGTCCATTCTATCTGTAGATTACCAGATGTGGGGTTTGGAAATACATTAACATCAAGATTACTTGCAGGGATATGCTCAACAACAACTATCGTATAATCGGGTTGCTGGAAGCCCTGCGTTAAAATAACTCCTGTACCGGTTGCTGTTTCAATTACGGGTTCGCCAAGGGTCCAGCTTAGCGATATACCACCGGCTTCAGTATAATTACCTGCTGTCGCAATAACCTGAGGCGATACAGATTGAGCATACAACATTCCTGTAACAAATACTGATACTACAATAAGCAATAATGATTTCATATTCCTTTTTTTTTGTAAAAATAACACATATATTTAAACAAGTCAAATTTTTTTCAAAAAAATAATCCCGGGGGTTTCCTGAGGTTATTGTTTACTTCTGTTACAGTTTTATCAGCCTTGACGTGTACGTTTGCTGAATGCCGCGTATTATGCACGAGTATATGCCTGCAGGCAGATCATTCAATCCTACGGAAAGCACTCCTCCGGATGTTGATAACTTTCTAACAAGGACAGTTTTGCCGGTAATATCAACAATGAATATGTCAACAGAATTTTCTTTTTCGCCGAAAAACTGAATGTTCAGGACATCATTTGCAGGATTTGGATAAAGCAAAACAGGGTTTTCTTTTGCAGCAACAGGGACAAAAGTAGCCTGGTCGCCCCACTTGAATATACCGCTTTGTGTGGCATTAAGGTTGAATCCGCCTGCCCAGCCGATAGTGTCATTAAGGAATGTAACGCTGATGTATTGAATTCCTGTATCAATGGGAATCCAGTTTGCGCCGTAATCAATAGAAAATGACGAACCGTAATGTGCAGATGTTGAGGCTGCCCCGTCAGTTCCTACAGCATAGAATTTGCCGGGGACACCGGGAACAGCACAGATGTCGCTTTTCCAGAAAGATCCTGCAGGAGTAACTGTGGTCCATGTTACACCTCCGTCCAGTGTAAGTTTTACAGTCATGGAAGTTATTGCTCCCGTGCTTGTGTTATAAACTTTCTGTATTGCAAAACCAATATTCTCTGAATTGAAAGCGAGGTCCGAAACATCTGTCAGTCCCGACGCTGCTGTCAGCGCCCAGGTTATACCTTTATCGGTGGATTTGTAAATGCGTCCCTTGTTCGTACCAAAATAGACAGTTGTTCCATAAACATCATATACGCCGGTCCACCCCATTTCACCGCTCACAGCGGCCGGATTGCCTGCGGAATTCACCGGGGTCCATGTTGCTCCGCCATCGGCTGTATAATATGTCTCGAAAAGACTGCTCACAGGATCGCCCATGCAGAATCCTTCATGTGCGGGTGGAAAAATATATAAAAAAAACGACGGTGGTGAAACATGGGTACA
>CAZEWB010000834.1:0-2096 GCA_964515655.1 uncultured Bacteroidales bacterium | reverse complement strand
TGTGTTGGGTGTGTTTGGTTTTGGGGTTAATTACCCAAATCCATTCACAACTCAGACAGCTTTTTATTTTGTAAATATATAGCCCTTTGCCAATATTATCCCCATAATCGTCTTTTCCGTCCCAGTATATTGGACTGCTAAGGAAACTTGACGTAATTGCCTGAGATTCTATTGTTTTTACTATCTTGCCTGTTATAGTAAATATCTGCAGAATAACATCAAGAGGGGTATTGGGTTTTTTGTGATTAAAGTAAAAAGCTGTCTGAGTTGTGAATGGATTTGGGTAATTAAGCACATGGTCAACAACAAGTTCCGAAGATTCGGCGACTATGAATTCAATTGTGCTTTCGGCGGAATTGTTACAAACGTCCCAGCATTTCACAGTTAAAGTGTGAAGTCCAGCCTCAAGGTCATTTAATACATATTCTATTGCCCCGCTGTTGTAACTGTCGAGGTCGGCCTGATAATAGTCGTTCATAACAATTGCATGAGAGGTCTTGTTGTCGATAATTGCAGTTATATCGTGTCCTATGCCGTTTCCGACAGTATTGATACCAAGAGAATCCTTCAGAACAGCAAAAAGTTTTGGCGATTGGTTCGTTATACTTCCGTTAACAAAGTTCTGATCGTTTAAGTATATTTTGATACTGGGGCCTGTTTGGTCACAAACGCTGGCTGATGAAGTCCCGCCAATCAGTACTTTTTCGTACCCGTGAGCGTCAATGTCGGAATTATTGTCGCTGTAATAGCTTATTTTTCCGTAATCAATAACATAAGAAATGTCCCGGGGAATATAAAACGAGAAGGTAAAAGATCCGTTCGATACTGTAGCTTTACCTTTATATATAATATTGTTCTGTAATTTATAGCTGAAAGTATTTCCTCCATCGTTGGCCAGAGTGTATAAAACCCTTTTTTTATCAAAAATTGTGGGATATACAATACCGTTGAAGTCAGTCTGAATTGTTCCGTTGTTTTCAATATGTCCCTTAATTGTAATAAGTTGCAGGGCTTTAAGAGTATCGGTAAATGCAGTGACAGCATAGCCGTTTATGCTGTCGCTTACAACATCTATCTTAGGATAGGCTGGTTTCAGAGCAGGATCTCCGAGCAGGCTGAAATTCCTTTTATTTGTTTCAGTAGTTGATCCGGTATTGTTTTTTGCATATCGTATAATATCGCCGAAAGCCAGTTGTTCATTCTGATTGTTTGATGCAAATAAAAAGTTGAAGATCTGCTGATTCAGCAAATAATTCTGCTGGGCATAAACAAGTCTTGTTGTTGAAAAAAGGGCAATACTGCCACCCTGTGGATTCAGGAAGATCGACTCACCTGCCGTAGTTCGTGAATAATCATCCCATCTGCTGAATTCGCATGTTGCTGTAATAAAAAGCGCTAATCTGTTAAAATTAGTCCATGAATTTATGTCAGATATACCCAGAACAAGCTCGTGAGCCAGGTTTACTTCGTTACCGTGCCCGGTATAATTAATAATAATTGAGCCTTTATTCACCCTGTTATTTATTGCTGTATTAACGTCAGGGTAACGTGTGCCGTTTGGTGTCGATATCTGTCTGTATGAATCAAGGTAGATTTTTTCAATATTGTATACAGGCTGAACAGTATCTATTTTATTTGCAATAGCGTCAGCCTGAGATATGTGCATGTTCCCGTCTTCATCGTCTGCAATGAACGTAATTATGTTTTTCCAGTCTCCGTATGATCTTGATATAACATAGTTATTGATCTTACTTACCACACCGGCAGCTTCTGTTCCATTTTTAACTGTAAAACGACCTACACCGATATCAAGGGTTCCTGTGCTGCCGCCTTCACCATCTTCGAGCATACCGAAAAAGTCGTCAGTGACAAAGGAAGAGGTCGGTGTAAACGAATTATCAGACTGGTAAGTAAGAATGTAGTTTGAATTCCCGGAGATACTGGATTTGTTGTTATATGAACCATCTCCGAAGAGAAGTAAATACCGGGGCATATGAAGACTGTCAGTGCCGGCACGATCGAAAAGCATTTTCATAAGGTTTCTTATTGCTGCCGGGTCAGGTATCCCGCCCGAAAATCCGTTATAAACCTGCTCG
>CAZEWB010000833.1:1764-2096 GCA_964515655.1 uncultured Bacteroidales bacterium | reverse complement strand
TGTCCGTATGAATTAAAGATCTGCATTCGGAAATTCAGAATTTAAGAATGCAGATCTTTAATTCATACGGACAATGCCTAATACAAAGCGAACTGAGTAACGGAAAGAACGAAACCGACATTAGTTCTTTGTTAAAAGGAATCTACATAATTAAAATAACCGGCGTTAATTGTAATGTTCAACGTAAATTTGTTAAGGAATAAATTTATACCATAATCTGTTCATCCCGCCCCTCCCGACTACCCTACGCTTTGTATTAATCATCTTTTTACTAAAATGTTAAATTATTCCGATTTTTTACCTCAACACACAACCCAAACACACCCAACACA
>CAZEWB010000833.1:0-1754 GCA_964515655.1 uncultured Bacteroidales bacterium | reverse complement strand
TCTGTTTGGGTTTTGGTTTTGTGTGTTGGGTGTGTTTGGATTTTTTACCTCCACTCAAACCCCTTATAGTCCTTCAGGATAAAAGACATTACCCTTTCCGTTACTGAGTCAACGAGGCCGTCAATTGTTTTTGGTTTGCGGTAAAATGAAGGCGAGGCGGGTAAAATTATTCCACCTGCAAGAGATACGGTTTCCATATTCTTAATGTGAATAAGGCTTAATGGCGTTTCGCGGGCAACAAGTATGAGTCTGCGGCGTTCCTTCAGCATCACATCGGCGGAGCGTTCTATAAGGGTTTTTGCGTTTCCTGCAGCTATGCGCGACAGAGTCCCCATGGAACATGGAATTACTATCATGCTGTCGTAGCCTGAACTTCCTGATGCCGGCGCTGCAAAGAGGTCTTTGTTCTTATATAATCTTTAAGGTTTGCGTAAAGTAGGTATATTGCCGATTTAGTATTCGCAGACCTTTTTCCCTGTTTTGGAAAATATAACAGCGATCTCGGAAAAATCACTTTTGTACCTTTCAATTTTCTTAAGCAGGTTCAAAGCATATATCGAACCGCTGGCGCCGGATACGGCAATAATGATCTTTCGTCCTTTCATCAGAAAGTGTACTGTATATTAAGGTTGATCGTGTTGTTGTATTGTCCCCTGTCGAAATACCAGGTCTGGTTTGCCGGGTGCGGCCTTATCGGGATCATTGAATAGGAATACTGGGTATTTACCCTTAAATGTTTGCCTGCTTCGTAAGATACTCCGAGAATAACAGGGAAATCGTATTTATTAAAAGGAGGGTAAGGGTCAATGTTTCCTGAACCGTCTGAGTCTTCCAACGCTTTAATCAGATAGCCGACACCAATGCCTGCTTCGGGGCTGAATTTTTTCCAGTGATAAACCCCCAGGATGGGAATTTCCACGTAATGGAGCCTGAGATGGTAATATGAATAGTCGCCGTTTTCCGGGTCAGCATTCTTGCGCGAGCCTTTACCGAAATACCTTATTCCAAGGCTGAAAGACCAGTCTTCGTTAATTTCGTTTATCACAAATATTCCCCCGGTAAAGCCCGATAAATTGTAACCATCAAGACGGTCCCCGTCAACCTGCGTACCGGCAACACCCACAGAAATGCCGCCCCTGAACCCGTCCTGTGCAGAAACAGTTAAAAAAGATATGAATACCATCAACAATAAAAACAGGGCTCTCATCGTTATTTTTCAACAAATTTATGCAAAATAATGCAATCTGTCCATAAAAAAATCGTAATTTCGTTTTTCAATTGACATTAAAATATGAAAATCAAAAAAACATTCCTTCTTCTGCTGATACCTTTGCTCTTCGCGTCCTGCATCAAAATTTCTGACGAGACAGAGCCGTATTACACCGAAAGCGAGTATGTGCCGATACCGATGAAGTACGACGACATCCTTACTTCCGTAGTGCAGATGCCTGCAAGGGCCATAAGCCTGCCCGGCAAAATATACTGTTTTAATGAATATATTTATATCATTGAAAAGTATAAAGGCTTTCACGTAATAAATAACTCCAACCCTTCATCTCCCGTTATTGTCGCATTCATGTCTGTTCCAGGCTGTGTTGACATCGCAATAAAGAACGATCATGCTTTTGTAGACAATGCCACAGACCTTGTCTCAATTGACATTTCGGATAAGAATAACATGACGCTTTCAGGACGTGTCCCCGGTATCTTTCCCGAACTGCTTCCACCCAACCACACCAAACACACCCAACACA
>CAZEWB010000832.1:0-2101 GCA_964515655.1 uncultured Bacteroidales bacterium | reverse complement strand
AACTCGAGGTTCATTCTCCGTCTTTTTCAAAACTCACACTCATTTCACCATGCGATTTTTTTTGCAACGACACAATTAAAACACCATTATTCACGCTTAATGATCATGCCGGAATATGCACTGTTGATATTGCCGTAGCTTGTACTACAATATACTTTTCCGTTCATGCCGGAAGCGGAAAACTCACCTTAAGGGGAAGCGCCGGTCTTGCTTTTTACTATAATTGCGGAAACAGCTATTTTTATCTGGACGGATTCAGTGCCGACTATTGCTATTTTACCACTAAATCAACAGGACAGTCATATATTAATGTGAACAAAGAACTTGGAGTTTCAATTCTGGGAAGGGGAAATGTCTATTATAAAGGAAATCCTTATAAAATTGAAAAGACCGAAGAAGGGGAAGGAAAACTGATAAAGGAAGGTTAGTTCTTGTAAACCTCGCTCTCATTTCTGTACCACGACGAAGGCAACTGCATCACTACAGTATCGCCACCCTTGAACCAGTAATTGCTTATAACGATATAAAGACGCTTGCCGGATCTTTTTCCAACAGTCTTTATCACTTTTACCTTAGGTATGCTTTCGGTGGCTTTCACATTGTAAATATAAAATAATATTTCCGTAAATGTTACGTCAAATTGATAAGTAAAGACAATTTTTTTATGAACAACAGTTCTTATTGGGTAAACGGATCAGGGTCCGGAAGTTCGGAAAGCAGTATACAGTTGGCAACAGGCAGTTGACAGTAGGCAGTAAGCAGTGGCAGTGGCAGCGGCAGTAGCAGCAGCGGCAGCAGCAGTGGCAGTAGCATTGGCAGCTGCAGTCTGAAGACTGTTGACTGCCAATTGCAAACTGCCAATTACCGACTGTCAATTGCCGACTGAGGACTGAAGACTGAAGACTGCCAATTGCCAATTGTCTACTGCCAACTGAAGACTATCCCTTAGTTTGATTGCCGAAATGCGACATCCTGCAATAATTCTTGAAGTTCTTTGCCGTTTTCTTCTCAAGTTCTTATAATTCCTTTTCTGAAAGTTCGTCTATAAAACATGTGGGATCGGAACCGAAAACGTTACCGGTAAGGAAATGCGAATATGTACGGCAGCCGCCACAGGTAAAGTTGAATTTACATGAACCGCACTTGCCTTCGAATTCATTCCGTCTGACGATCTTTGTAAAAAGTTCCGATTTAAACAGAATGTCTTTCAGGTTTTCTTTCAAAACGTTACCTCCGGAAAGGTGGTCAGACAATAGCGGGCAGGGAGCGACATCGCCGGAAGGATTGATTGAATAGAACGAGCCCACCCAGCATCCTATTGTCGGGCTTACAGGTACCGGAAATTCGCCGGGGACCTGTTCCGACTTTGAATGATATTCTTCAGGAGTCAGAAAAAACGGAATAAAGCTTACATAACCTTTGTAGTGCGAACACAGAACCGGATGCAGATAGTTTTTCATATCCTCTTTTGTGAACATCCATTCCCTGTTACTGCTGTTGCGCGGCGTGTACGGGATCCTGTTAAAAGGAAGATACAGATCAGATATTTTCTGAATAGTTTCTGAGAATGTTTCCTTATTAAAACTACCCATCGTAACTGAAACGTTCACCCTGAAATGATACTGCTGCACTTTTTCAAGCGTCTTAATAAAAAATGACTCCGAACTTTGGCGCGAAACAAGATTCTTTTCGTCGAACGAATTGATACCAAGAGAAATTATGAGGTTCTGCCCCAGCATTTTTTCGAGTTTTTGCAGCGTTTTGTCGTTGAGTATGCTGCCGTTGGTCGAAACCCCAAGCCCGAAACCCATGTCGTTGGCAATTTTCAGGATATCCATCGCATCGTCACGAAGGAAAAACTCTCCGCCTGAAAAATCAATGAAGCGGGTGCCAAGGTCCCATGCGGGTTTCAGTATCCTGTCAACAATCACAGATAATGACATATCCTCTTCCACCGGCCTGTTCCCCTGCGATCCGCTGGAACATTCGGGACAGTTGAAATTACAACGGCGTGTGGCTTCGAGATATAAAAAATGAAACATGCCGGACATGTTTCAAAATTAGTCATTTTAATGAAATGTTGTTGCTCGTTTTTTATTCA
>CAZEWB010000831.1:0-2108 GCA_964515655.1 uncultured Bacteroidales bacterium | reverse complement strand
TGTGTTGGGTGTGTTTGGTGTGTGTTGTGCAATTATTTCATTTTTTACATCTGCTTACAAAACCTGTAATTCTTGTTTTCCATACCGTCCTGCCACGGCCTGATGAACGTTTTAAAACAATGGTGATGGGTCTAGTAGAAGCTTGTAAATCTGTTGTTGTGATGACAAGTACATCCAAAGGGGTGTTGGAGCAAGATTATGGAATACCCCAGCAAAAAATAGAAATAATTGCACATGGCACACATTTAGTTTTAAATAACAACAAAGAGTTTCTCAAAGAAAAATATGGATTGAAAGGACATAAGATACTTTCAACATTTGGATTGCTTGGCTCAGGGAAAAGCATTGAAACTACACTGGAGGCACTACCTTCAATTGTTAAAACAAACCCGGAGGCACTATTCCTTGTAATTGGTAAAACTCATCCCGGTGTAATAAAATCGGAGGGAGAAAAATACAGGCGAATGCTTGAGGAAAAAGTTTTATCATTAAACATAGAAAAGCATGTAAAATTTATCAACCGGTATCTTGATCTGCCGGTTTTATTAGAATATCTGCGCATGACCGACATTTACCTCTTTACTTCCAAGGACCCGAATCAGGCAGTGAGCGGCACTTTTTCGTATGCAATGAGCTGCGGCTGCCCTGTTATTTCAACTCCTATACCACAGGCACGCGAGATGCTTGATGAACATACAGGAATTATTATAGAATTTCAGCATTCACAGCAGTTAGCCGCAGGGGTTATCCGGTTGCTTAATAATGATTCATTACGAAAAAATATTAGCATAAACACTTTACATAAGATAGCGCCCACAGCGTGGGAAAATTCAGCCATTGCACACGGATTGCTTTTTAAAAAAATATTGAGTCATGAATTTTCATTACGATACAGTCCGCCATCTATAAATCTTAACCACTTAAAAAAACTGACTACTGATTTTGGAATGATACAGTTTTCTAAAATCAACCATCCAGATATTAGCTCTGGATATACGCTTGATGATAATGCTCGGGCTTTGATAGCAATGTGCATGCATTACGAATTAACACGCGATGAGATGGATTTAGACTATATGAATACTTATCTTAAATTCATTAAGCACTGCATACAGTCCGATGGTACCTTCTTAAATTATGTGGATAAAGACGAACTGTTCACCCGTCAAAACAGTGATACAAATTTAGAAGATGCCAATGGCAGGGCGATTTGGGCATTGGGTTATTTAATTTCCAAAAAATATTTAGTCCCATCAGAAATGACCGAAACAGCTGAGGAATTGTTCAAAATTTCGGCTCAGCATACCGTGAATATGTTCTCCTCACGGGCTATGGCTTTCAACATTAAAGGACTGTATTACTATAACCAGGAATATCATTCACCCTCAACTACAGGGCTTATAGAAATTCTTGCTGACAGGCTTGCCTCTATGTACGAACATGAATCGGGAAATAACTGGAACTGGTTTGAGAGCTATCTTACATATGCAAATAGTATATTGCCCGAAGCAATGCTTTTAGCATGGTTGACTGTTAAAAAGCTGTGTTATTTAAACATCGCAAAACAATCATTTGACTTTCTGTTGTCACAAACTTTTGATAAGAATGAAATAAAAGTTATTTCCAATAAAAGCTGGTTATCTAAAGGGGGAGAACGTAAATATTACGGTGAACAACCTATTGATGTTTCTTATACAATCATGGCTTTACATATATTTTATGACACATTTAAAGATGAAGCGTATCTGGATAAACTTAAAATCGCCTTCAATTGGTTTTTAGGCAACAACCATTTACACCCTATCATTTATAATCCATGCACAGGCGGTTGTTACGACGGGCTTGAGGAGACCAATGTGAACCTCAATCAGGGTGCAGAGTCAACGGTAAGTTACCTGATGGCAAGATTAACCATAGAGAAGTTTAAGAATTTAGATAATCCACTCAAAGCTCAATTTCTAAATCATGTCAGCGTGCCTACAAAACAAGGAAAATGTATTTATTCAACTGATTATAAAAAGTAACAGGAACAGCTCTTTTTCATTTTATGGTCATTATACTGCAAACGGGATAAATTTCCGCATCTTAAAGTCGGCAATCTTCAGTCC
>CAZEWB010000830.1:0-2113 GCA_964515655.1 uncultured Bacteroidales bacterium | reverse complement strand
TGTGTTGGGTGTGTTTGGTTTGGTTTTGTATTCGATGGTAGCGGTGCAGAATACGCAGATCCATCAAACCGCTGGGATGGCATGTATAACGGCAGACCGCTCCCTACCGGAGGATACGTCTTTATTATTATGATCGGGCAGGACATAGAACCGGTTACTGGTGTAGTTACAATTATTCTGTAATACGAACCAGCCCTTTATTATCAGGATGAAGCCCTTTCTATAAGTTCCGGGTTCCGTGCTTCGGATTTCGGATTTCGTGCTTCGGATTTATAAAAATTACTTCAGGTACGCCATTATTTTATTTGCCAGTCCATCTGCCACGGCCTGTTTCCGCGCTTCTGCATAAATGCGTACAACCGGCTCGGTATTAGACTTACGAAGGTGGACCCATCCTTCTTTGAGGTCAATACGTATGCCGTCAGTAAGGTTGAATTCGTTGCCTTTGAAATCCTTCACCAGGTTCTTTACAACTGCGTCGAAATTCAGTCTGGGCTTAAGAGCAACCTTGTTTTTAGAGACATAATAATCGGGATATTTTTTCCGCAGTTCGGTCATTTTACAATTCTCATGTGCAAGATGACTCAGGAAAAGTGCAATCCCCACCAGTGCATCACGACCATAATGGATCTCGGGATAAATAACACCGCCGTTACCTTCGCCGCCGATAACCGCCTTTGTTTTTTTCATGGCCTCAATCACATTCACTTCACCAACTCCCGAAGCTGTATATTTTTTTCCGTACTTTTCAGTAACATCTTTCAGGGCACGGGTTGAAGAAAGGTTGGAAACAGTGTTTCCCGGTGTGTGTTTAAGAATGTAATCGGCAACTGCAACAAGGGTATACTCTTCGCCAAAGAAGGAACCGTCCTCGCATATAAAAGCAAGTCTATCGACATCGGGATCAACTACAATTCCCAGGTCTGCCTTGTGTTTTTTAACTGCAGCAACAATTCCCTTAAGGTGTTTGGGTAGAGGCTCGGGATTATGAGCAAACTTTCCGTCGGGCTTCCAGTTAATGACAAGAATTTCTGACGATGCCAATCCCAGCATCTGCAAAAGCCTTGGTACCATTACGCAACCCGATGAATTGATCGCATCTACCACAATACGGAATTTACGGTTTTTTATTGCTTTTTTATCAACAAGTTTAAGAGCAAGTATCTGGTTCAGATGCTTGGTATTCATTACGGGAAAATCTATTACTTTACCTATACTGCGGGCAGCAGAATATTTAAACTTCCCGGCATTAGCCATTGCAAGGGTCTTGTCTCCTTCATTTTTTGAAAGGAATTCACCGTTTGCATTCAGAAGTTTAAGTGCATTCCAATCTTCAGGATTATGTGATGCGGTAAAAATAATACCACCCTGTGCTTTAAGTTTCGGAACAGAAACCTCAACAGTTGGAGTTGTTGTAAGCCCAATATCATATACATCAATTCCCATTGCATTAAGTACTGATGCTGCAAGAGCGGTTATCATTTCGCCGCTTATCCGCCCGTCGCGCCCGGTAACTACCCTGCATTTCCTTTTTCCGGGATTTGCAGCTTTTATATACGCTCCAAAAGCCGATGTAAAACGGACGATATCAACAGGGGTAAGGTTGTTGCCTGCCTCGCCACCTATGGTTCCGCGAATACCTGAAATGGATGCTATTAATGTCATAAGATTCAAATTTGACATAAAAATAATAAGAATATTTGAAATATATAGGTGGTTTATCAATCTATTGTCAGAATATTCAATAGCCCGTAGGCTTGAACATTAATTAAAATCTAATGTCTTTAACCATTCCCCGTGGATCAACAAAACAAAGAAATGTTTTTGAAGTCTGTTTATGTCCTACGGACAATAAATATATAGTTTTATGGTATCATTAATGTTCAAGCCCTACGGGCTATTGAACGATCACCTATATAATTGCGAATATTTTAAAATAACAGCCATGTAATATATCGCCTGCTATTACTGCAAAATTAACATTAATTAGTCTTATAGACATATGTAGATTTATATATGTGTATTACCTTTGCATCAAACAAAAAAACAAAAAACTATGTTATACCATTACTTAATAAGTTTAAGTCCATAATGGGCATAAAAAAATGTACTC
>CAZEWB010000829.1:0-2113 GCA_964515655.1 uncultured Bacteroidales bacterium | reverse complement strand
GTGTTGGGTGTGTTTGGTTTGTGGGGGCAGCCTTCAGTTCCTGTAAAACCGTCACATTAATATTACAGGAACTGAAGGCTGCCCGATGCTCACAAATCCTGCCGAAGTACATCCGTTGGATGCACTGACAGTAACTGTATAGACTCCGGCTGCTAAATTTGAAGCTGTTGAGGTTGTCTGTGGCGGAACAGAATTCCATAAATAAGTATAAGGTCCGACACCTCCGTTCACAGTAACTGTTGCTCTGCCTGCATGTCCCGCATAGCAAATATTATCTGTATGCGAAGTATTCAGAGAGATCTGTACAGGTGCTGTAAGAGTTTCAGACAATACGATCTGGCAGTCATTATTATCAGTTACAGTAACACGGTGTGTACCCGAAGAAAGATTTGTTGCAGTCTGCCCTGTCTGGGCAGGTGTAGTTGACCATAAATACGAATAAGGCGGTGCTCCGCCCGATGGCAAAGCAGTAATCTGTCCGTTATTGCCGGCGCATCCCGGTTGAACAGGGTTCAAGATACATGTAAGAACGGGAGGATCCGGTATTGTAACCTGTGCAAGCGAAACACAGCCGGCGCTGTTCGTAAGCGTAACGCAGTAATTACCCGGACACAAATCGGCTTGGGTATTGCTGAGTAATAATGTGTTCAATAGGCTTTGACCGCCGGACCAGTAATAATTATACGGCGGATTTGATGCCTGTGTAACTGTTGCAGTAGCATGTCCATCGCAAGAGCCATGACACGTAACACTCTGGCTTACAGATAAGGCGACAGTAGCGGCATTGTTGTCAGCAAGCAGCAATGAACTGCTCACACCGCAACCACCGGATAAGACAATAGTGACAGAATAAATTCCGGAAGGGATGTTGTTCAGAAGATTGGAGCTGTTGCTGCTACCCGTTACAACCTGTCCTGTCGACCAGTAGTAATTATAAGGCGCCTGTCCCCCTGCAATAGTAACAACAATTCCACCGTTACTTTGTCCGCATGTAGGTTTAACGGAGTTAAACGAAAGCGTTGGTGTTAAAGGTTTTGTATAGGCTTTTGTATAAGTGCAAATAATATCATCCGAAAAATATGCAACAATACTGTGATTTGTGCCTGTCGTTGGCAACGAAGGGAATGAAAAGGACATAGGCGAAACAAACGGCTGCGGCAAAACCTGCATCAGACCGCTGGGTTGATGCTTTACAATAAGAGTCCCTGTTGCAGGAGGAGTAGTAAAATAAACCGTACCGCTCAGATAATGTGAATTCACTCCGTTGCAATATGTAGTATCAATTTCAATATTTGTAACAGCACATCCGCTGCAGGTGTATGCAAGCGTTCCTGCACCGGCTTGTCCAAGGTTGGTCTGTACAATATTAATATCTCCAACCATGTTCGAATAATTTGTAACCATCAGCATATAATACTGACCAGTAACTGCATTGGAGATATGAAAAGTCTCGCTGTAAGACGGGTCATAGCTGCAGTCGACCATATTCCCCGATGGATAAAAATAAGGATCTGCAGTATTATTGGGACATGTTGTGCAACTAGCCGTCAATTGTGCGGTACAAGGAGTCACGGGATTAGAGAAAGGTCCCCATGCAACAAAGTCTATATCGTTTCCCGTAGGACTGTTAAGGCTGAACACAAAACCACCGGATTGATCCACATTAAGGTAAAACCATTTGGGATTTGGTTGCGAGTACAGACAACCGTAATTCGGCCCGGCTTCCGCTGAAGTAAAGGTATTCATCGAATAAGTTAATCCGCTGCATAAAGGGACAGCTGTATAACAGTATTCACCCGTATTCTGGGCCATAAGATGAAATAATCCCGAAAACAGGATTAAAGAGAAAAATAATAATCGTTTCATAGTCAAACAAAATATATCCAAAAGTAAAGAAAAAAAAGGAAACTGTCAATAGGGACTTTCTCAAATGTTTCAGAATCTTTTCAGGTCGTCTGTATTGAAGACCCACTCGGGAGTATTTAGGTTGCCTGTGATATTGTTATTCCTGAGACGGTATAATTGTAGCATTTTTGTTAATGGTTTATGGGTTGGGCTGCTGGTTTTTTGAAAAGTCAATAGTTAATGGGTTGAGCAACTGGTTTGGTAAAAG
>CAZEWB010000828.1:1752-2118 GCA_964515655.1 uncultured Bacteroidales bacterium | reverse complement strand
TGTGTTGGGTGTGTTTGGTGTTTGGGTGGACTGGAAAAATGCAATATATTTCTGTGACGGGTATTTCTTTGAAAAGTACTTGATACCCTCAGTAAGTTGTTGTGTAATAGCTTTAGTGCTCAGAGCATAAGCCGGATTAAAAGCTTCATTATCGCAATAGATGCATCCTCCGGTACCTATTGTGCCGTCCCTGTTCGGGCATGTGAGACCTGTATTGACAGATATTTTCTGAACTCTGGTCCCGAATCTGTTTTTAATGTAACCTGAATAATCGTTATATAAATCTGACATAAAAAAAAGGGGCTATCTCAAAAGGCTATATTTTCTCCTTTCAGCAACTTCTTGCCCCATCCCTAAAGGGTGGAA
>CAZEWB010000828.1:0-1742 GCA_964515655.1 uncultured Bacteroidales bacterium | reverse complement strand
AGTTGCTGAAAATCAGCCCTCCCTTTAGGGTTGGGGCGAGGCTGATTTTCTGCGAAAAGACTTTTGAGACAGCCCCCTTAGATTTTTTATTTTGAGACCCTTTCGAGCCATTTTAGCATGAACAGCATAGTTCCCATTGAGAGCAGACAGGCGACTACAAAGATCGACCAGGTAGCCCAGATAGGTATGCTTTCGTAGAAAATAGCGCCAATGAATAACAGTTGGTTAGCAACTGCGGTTGCACAAAGCCATAATCCCTGCATCATGCCCTGATATTTCGGGGGAGCAACTTTTGAAACGAATGAAATACCAAGTGGGGAGATAAACAATTCTGCAACGGTTAAAATGAAATAAGTTCCAACCAGCAGGAATGGTGTAACGCGTGCTGCATCTGTAAGACCGCCCATTGCAGTAACTTCTTCTTTTGAAGGAACATTCAATGAACCGAGAGTCATAACAACATAACCTAGTGCGGCGATAAGCATACCGATAGCGATCTTCTTGGGTGTTGAAGGTTCTTTACCTCTGGCCCTAAACCATCCGAAGAGAGCCATAATGATAGGTGTCAGGAAAACAACAAAGAACGGGTTGATAGACTGGAAAAGTTCTGCACCTTTCAATGTGGTGATTCCAAGGTTGATATTTATACCGCTAAGGTCGGTGTAATCTTTTGCAAAGAATGTAAGGGTAAGTCCGTTCTGATGGAACGAGAACCAGAAGAAAATAACAATACCAAATACTGCGAACAATGCATATAGACGTTGTTTGACTTCTTTTGCATCCATTTCAATAGAACCGGCAATGGCTGCGTTTTTGCTTTTATCAGCCGGATTGGGGAATTTCTTTTTATTAGCCAAATAAATTGCCAGAGAAATACCCATTGCAAAAATAGCGACTAAAAATGCGTAATGGAAACCTGTTGTGAAAACATTAAGATAATCATTTGCAAACTGACTCAGGTCAGCTCCTTTAAATCCGGCTTCTGTTGCTAATGCCTGGTATTTCTGAACATCAGTACATGTGCCTGCTAGAAATGAATGACAAAGTTCAGGAAGAGTAGAGTTATAAGAAAAACCGTTAGATTCAACCCACCAGTTCCTTACACCAACTGCTGCAAGGGGAGCAAATATTGCACCTACATTAATGAACATATAGAACCACTGGAAACCGGCATCACGTAATTTAGCATATTCCGGTTTATCATACATCTGACCGACAAGAGCCTGAAGATTACCTTTGAATAAACCGTTTCCGAAAGCGATTATAAATAATCCAAAACAGGTTAAGGCCAGATACGTTACAAATTTGTCAACAGGTATCGGAGATCCGGTCGGAATAGCTATAACCAGATAGCCAACGGCCATCATAATAAGACCGATAAGTATAGTGCCTTTAAAGTTCCTTGTTTTGTCAGCGATTATTCCTCCTACAAATGCCAGCACATAGATCGAGAAGTAAAAGATCGAGTAAATAATTCCTGCGTTTGTTTCGGACAGACCAAATTTAGCCATTAAGAATAATGACAGTATTGCCATCATTGTGTAGAACCCAAACCTTTCGCCCATGTTGGCAAGTGCAGCTGCCAGTAATCCTTTTGGATGTGCCTTAAACATATATCCCTCTTTTTGGTTTAAAAATACTTATAAGCGATGGCAAATATAGAAACTTTTTTTTGTATCCGAAAATATAATTATTCATTTATTTTCGGATACAAAAAAAAAAACCCAAACACACCCAACACA
>CAZEWB010000827.1:0-2119 GCA_964515655.1 uncultured Bacteroidales bacterium | reverse complement strand
GCCCAGTGGCAGCCAACCGATACCATATTCGGTATCGCCGCGTTTTATTTTGAACAACGAGAACCATGGATCGAAAAAGAGGTAGAATTTTTCGACGCGTGTCTTGAAAAGGCGGGCAAAAAAGAAATGCCCCATCTCATGAAGAAGTACAAGGATAGAAAGGCTAAGCAGCAGTTGTGCGGTTTTAACGAGAATTTCCATAATGTTCAGTCAGGTTTTTTGCAATTTCGCGGGCTTCTTTGTCGGAAGCCATCAGGTTATCGGTGTTAATGTCTTTTATAAAAGATGTTTTAAGAATTGTCCCGTTTATCACTTCGGGAATTTGAGTGAAGCGTATCTTCCCGTCAAGAAATGAACTTACGGCAATTTCGTTCGCAGCATTCATGATGCAGGGAGTGTTCCCTCCTTTTTTCACAGAGTCGTATGCTATCTTCAGGCATGGAAAACTTTCCGTATCGGGCTTTGCAAAAGAAAGGGATCCGGTCTCTGCAGGATCAAATCTTTTCAGATCTGTCATAAGACGGGTTGGAAAAGAAAGAGCAAAGAGAATTGGCATGCGCATATCGGGAACACTCATCTGGGCTTTTACAGAACCATCGCAGAAAGTGACCATGCTGTGGATGATGCTTTGCGGATGGACAACAACTTCTATCCTGTCCTGTTTTACGCCGAAAAGCCATCTCGCCTCAATCATTTCAAGTCCCTTGTTCATAAGAGTGGCCGAATCGATAGTGACCTTGCTGCCCATATTCCATGTGGGATGTTTAAGCGCGTCGGCAGGTTTTACTTTTTCAAGTTGCTTAAGGTTCATTCCTAAAAAAGGACCGCCGGAAGCAGTAAGGATTATTTTCTCTATTTCGTGGTATTCTTCACCGAGGATGCACTGAAAAATTGCCGAATGTTCAGAGTCAACAGGAATAAGTGAAACATTATTTTCGTTTACAAGTTTTGTCATTATTTCACCTGCAACCACAAGCGTTTCCTTGTTGGCCAGCGCTATTGTCTTTTTTGCCTTTATTGCATCGATGACGGGAATGAGACCTGAAAAGCCCACCATTGCCGCAAGAACAATGTCGACGTTGTCCATACAAACTGCTTCGGAAGCGGATTTTAGTCCTGCAAATACTTTTACATCAATATCCGACAGAGCGTCTTTTACCTTCGTATACTTCGATTCATCGGTTATGACGACTATGTTGGGATTGTAGCGGCGAGCCTGTTCAATAAGAAGTTCTGCATTGCTGTGAGCGGTGAGGACTTCGATCTCAAATATACCGTCCGGCTGTTTCGAAATCACATCCAGAGCCTGGGTGCCGATAGAGCCGGTTGAGCCTAATATTGCTATATGTCTTGGTTTTCCGGGCTTCATCAGAAAGTTATGTATTGGGATGGATCAACAGGTGAGCGGTCGAGCCAGAGTTCAAAATGCAGATGAGGACCGGTGGAATACTCGCCGCTGTTACCGACAATGCCTATCGCATCACCTGATTTAACGACACTCCCGTATGGTTTAAGAATTCTCTGCAGATGTTTGTAGACTGAAACAAGATTATCCTTATGCTGAATGATCACCACATTTCCGGTTTCCATTGAATAAGAAGAAAGAATGACAACACCATCAAGCACTGCGTTGACAGGCTCGTTGGGTTTTGCCACTATATCTATCGCGTAATGCTTTTTGGCAGGGTCGTATTTGTTGACAATCATTCCTGTCACAGGTTTAAACAAAATCCTTTTCTTAAGGTCTATATCAGAACTCTGTGGCTGAATAGACAGGCTGAACCTGTCCTCCTGCTCCACATTCACGCGCATCAGGCTGTCCTCTTTCGATTTTGAGAAAACAAGATTTTTGTATGCATTTGACGTGTCACCCTGTTTCAGACGGCTTATATCAAAAGAGTCGGGAACCTCGCCTGCTATGACCATTTTAAGCATCGCCAGATATTTGTCGCGCAGTATGATCTCCTTCTCAAGTTCATCAACATAAAGTGCATTGTTCTGAATATTGCGTAACATGTCGGACGAAGGATATCCGGGAATGAACTCGCGCAACGGTGTGTATGCAATAATAAAAGTATTGAGCATGATAAGGAGGATGATAAAAATGCCACCGGCGATA
>CAZEWB010000826.1:0-2122 GCA_964515655.1 uncultured Bacteroidales bacterium | reverse complement strand
GAAATTCACTAGCATTGCACCGGGTGCAGATGTCCCGTATCCGCACATTATAATAATCTCATCAACCTGGTTGTCGGGTTCGTCACGGGCTACGGAAATAAAATATTTGTAAGGGGTCAGATCATATCTTAATAGGATATCCTTTTCAAAAGTTTGTTGTATATCTGCACCATATGGAATATAAATTGGTTCGATGTTATATTTTTCAGTATAATATTTTTCAATTGCAGGATGGTCTGCAATTAAAATGTCTGCTTTTTTAACAGTTCTTTTTTCGCACAATTTCAGGAGACAGCGTGAAAAGAAATTAAATTTTTTTCTTTGCCATTCCATACCGTCCATATTAACGATCAGGCGGGTTTTTCGGAAATTCACTAGCATTGCACCGGGTGCAGATGTCCCGTATCCGCACATTATAATATTTTCAGCGCCTCTTTTAACAGCGTCTTTCATGCAAATGTAATCGTAGTAGAAGTGAGCAAAAGTTCCGAATATTCCCTCGGGGCATCTTTTAGATATTATTCTTACATTTCTGAAAAGCGTTTCTTTATATTCATGATAACTGGGATTGTAAACCCATACTTCGTGCCCTTTTTCTGCAAGCAACTGCGAAAGTTTTTCGGCAAATTGCTCGAATCCCCCATATCGGTTTGGAATACCTCTTGTGCCTGCGATCGCAATTTTCATGAAAGCCTTTTTGCAGGATTATTAATAAAACGCTTAATACGCAGGCCCAGCAATTCCTTTTTATAGGCAGGGTCATCTGATAATGAAGCAAGATATCTTGTTTTCTGAATTTTATTCCAGACAGTTTTTTTATTCAGGCAGATCGATCTCAGACATTCACCAGCCATATTTATTTTACCGGATGGCGCATCAGAACCTGATCGGAAAAGAAGAGGATAAACAATACTGAATGTTTCTAATGCTGGTAATATTCGGTTTTCTTTAAAAAAGGTGGTCGCAGATGAATTACCCGATCTTCTTAAAACAGCATTGCAGTCGATGAGCCATTGCAGCTCGCTCCATTGGTGCATAGCGGCATGCATAATAATATAGTGATTATGTGATGACTGTTTGGGGCAGTTTATTTTATGTCCTTGAATGTCCGACTTTAATATATCAATATTATTAAAGCTGAAAAGAGAACTTAAAGTGTTACTTGCAAACAGTTTCCAGTGAAGTTCAACTTTCGAGTTATTATTTTCGTTCTTTAATTCAATGTTGTGGTTTATTTTCTGTAAGGCCGGGACATCAAGGCTCAACAAGGTCCAGTATCCTTTAGCCTTAAGTAAGGAGATAGCTTTTGGGGCGTGATTCTCCGGCACAACGATATCAATATCTCTGTAATCCCGGCTATAAATATTACCATACAAATATTGAGAAAGAGCAGGGCCTTTTACCGTATACCATGGAATTTTATTTTCATCAAACAATCTGCCGATACTGATAAGTTCAGATGTGAGAATCAAAGAGCGCTGTTTTATCTTTTTATAAAGGTTCTCGATTTTCTTTTTAACAACATCCGGGAATATCGCGTTTTTATTTTTTAAGTAACTATAAACTACCGGAGCTACTCTGTGCCTCTTAACCCATTTCAGGAATAAGTCCCAATCGGTTTCTTGCAGCATTTCATCAGAATTCCATCTTTCACTCCCACAACAAACAAGCAGCATTTTAAGCTCTACAGGGTATCCTTCTATTATCTTATTTAACCTATCCATTATCTCTTAATATAAACCCGGCACCCGGCACCCGAAACCCGAAACCCGGAACCCGGAACCCGAAACCCGAAACAAAAAGAACAAAAAGAACAAAAGGAACAAAAATCAACTGCGGGGAGACGCCCTTTAGGGTTGGGGTGCGCGAAGGCTTGTCAGCCGCTTCCCATCTTTCACTCCCGCAACACACCAGCAGTAATTTAAGTTCAACCGGAAAGGATTCTACTATCTTGTTTAATTTGTCCACAACACAAAAGTAGTAAAAAAGGTCACATTTTGTCTGGGTCTATGTTCTTGGCTCCCGATCCCGACAATCCAAAACCCGAAACCCGGAACAAAAGGAACAAAAAGAACAAACGAAATGTAATTCGTGACCAAACCCCCCCAAACACACCCAACCA
>CAZEWB010000825.1:0-2122 GCA_964515655.1 uncultured Bacteroidales bacterium | reverse complement strand
CACTCCCTGCGGGACCCCATTTTTTTCCATTGAATGATATTACACATGGAGATGCTTCTATTTCCGACCAGAACTGTCCTCCGAGAAAGAGTTTATCATGGTAACTGATCATGCAATACCGGGTACTTCCATAGTTATCGAATTTGAGTCTGCACGATTTTTCAGACAGACTATTGCCGGCAAAAAGAAAATACCTGTTGGTTGTTCCATCGAAAATAAACAACTGTTCTTTATATTCCAGAACTGAATACACATCCTGAATTCCGGTATTGCTTTTCAAAACTTTATTCCATGTACTGCCATCAAAGGAAAAGATCGTTGTTGATCCGGAATATGAGTCGTTTATTATACAGTAAAGGACATTCTTTAAAATAAATAATTTACCGGGACCCCAGAACTCAGGCGGAGTCATTATCCCCTTCCAGTTATTTTCTGACCACTGAACTACAAAGCTGCTTGTATCGCTTAAATTATTTCCTGAGATAAAAAGCTTTCCGTCGTACCATACGGCAGATATTACTTTATTAATTGAAATAGAAGCAGGTGTAATGTTAGTTATTGTTTTGCCGTCCCATTTATATATTTCCAATTCATTTTTATCCGGCACTTCTATAACAATGTAAAGATTGTTTCCTCCTTCAGCAACAGTGAAAATTGAATTATAATAAGTCATTTTGAAACTTTCGCTGATAGTCCCGGCAATAATAAAATCATCATTCTGTTTCTTATAAATAACGACCCCTGATCCATCCATCGAAAACACAAAAAGTTCTCCATTAACGACGTATCCGCCATTAATTTTTCCCTCAACCGAATTTTGTACCGGTTCCCATTGCTGTGCAACAGAATTCATGCAGCAGACAGCAATAATTCCAAGAATTAAAAAATACTTCTTCATATACATCAGATTAATAATGTAAATGTACAAAATAATATTAATGAAGTCAATACGGCTAAATTAAATTTTGAGGTGCTGGAAGAAGAAATATTATAACAATCATGTAATGTCAAATAGTCCGGGAAAAGGACTCCGAAGGAGTCCAATCCCAATAACCCCGGACGAAGTCCGGTGGTAATAACAAAGAAGTAATGACAACCCCGGAGGGGTTGAACAGCCATACGGTCAGATAATCAGACAATTACCGCTATCGGTTTTGGTTCAACCCTTTCAGGGTTGAGGCTTAGCTTTGTTTTCCACCCCCGGCTTTCCTTCGTCAGGCTCAGGACAGGCGCCGAGGGTTATTGGGATTCAATCCCTCCGGGATTGTTATAATCATGTTCTTTTGTTTAAAAAGAAATAGTGACATCACCTCAAAATGTAATTTAGCCGTAATACCCTACACCTCGGCTTTGATCTTTTTCCTGAGATCTTCAATTACCATAAAGGATTTTTTAAAAAAACGAAGGCGTTGTTTTTCAGAGACCCCGCTAATGAGAGTTGACTTTTTGATGAGAGTTTCCAGCCAGCTTGCTGTCTTTTGTCCATACTCCGTATTGGAAGTGGAAAGTGTATAAAAAGTAAGATGGCCAAGATAAACAGCCTTGTGTTCGCCAAGTTCTACAAGAACACAGTTATTGGCAATCTCTATATCGCTTGAGTATAATTTATAGTTTTCTGAAATGTTCTCTTTACTATTTTCATTTGTCATTTTTGCGGAATTCTCGGCCATGCTTCTGATAGACGAGATCTCTTCCTCGAGAGAATTGCAGACTTTCAATGCATCATCAGCGTTCTTAAAAAATCCCGATTCCCAGTAATACTCAATCTGCTTAACGGCGCTGGTGACCGTGTTCTCAGTCCATATTTCCACTGAAGGAATTCGTTTATACAGATCATGCATTTTCTCAGATACTTTCAGGATCTCCGGTTCTATCAGATCCGGATCATATTTTACCGACTGAAGTTCGGGAACATTCGAAACAGGTTTAAGCCAGTAAAATATTTTGAAACATGCTATTTCGCGAAAACCATAATGGTAAAAAACAGGAATGTCTTCTGCAGCATAAACGATCCGCCCTTCGGGAAAGGCTGCAATCTTTTCGAGATCATCACAAATTCTCTTCTGATAATTCAAAAAACTTGCAAATGAAGGTTCAGGGTCCGAATAACGAAAAGTAACCT
>CAZEWB010000824.1:0-2123 GCA_964515655.1 uncultured Bacteroidales bacterium | reverse complement strand
GAATCGTCCTTAGTATAAAGATTCATCTCCATATACGGGTGAGTTGAAGCGCTGATGCTCTGCTCCAGATTATATATGTCAAGAGAATCTTTTGTGATTGAAGGAAAAATAACCTGCCTGTCACCTCCAAGAGTAATACCTGTAACATTAAGCCTTGCCGTTTCACCGGCATAATCAGCTAAATACCTCCAGTGCAGAGAACCCCAGTTTGCCGAAGGCCCGATAAGTGTTGATGTCATGTATCCGTAATCGTTATCCGTTAGTATTTCATGTTCAAAGTCAAGCACGTCAAAACTGCTTAGCCCGTACATTACCTTATACGTAGAAGGGTCTCCTTTTTTACAAAAGAAGACATAAGGATGGTCATTCGGCAGGTTTCGTACTATTGTATCGCCTAAACTTTCAAACGCCCAATAAAGGTCAGGATCCCACGTCTGAAACATTCCGTTTATAAAAGTATATACCAGGATATAATGCCCATCCGGAATTATATTACTTATAAAGTTTTCCAGTGCAGGCAGGTATGTGTCATTTGCATAAAACACAAAATAAAGGTCATCCCTGGTCCGGTTCGAACAATGCGGATCATTATAATGTCCGCCAAAACCTAAAGGAAAGCGCCCCGACTTCCATGGCTCAAGGGTAACCGGGTCAATTACCACAACCAGCATAGCATTAGCCGCTCCGCAAGAGCTTCCATCAAGTGTGCCATCTATTGAAAACCTGTAGTCTAAATAACTCGTAATCGCAGATGATCCCATTGTGTGGCACTTTAGTAAATGGGGAGAGGTCGTAAAGTACCAGTCGAGACTATCTCTTACATAATCTATAAAACGATAACCGTCTTTCTTAAACTGGAAAAAATGCGCCTGCGACCAGCCTGTTTTTCCGGAAATGTAAATAAATGAACTTTCTTTCCAGTTAAGGGTATCATCTACAATACTGACCCTCCAGTAATATACAGTGCAGTCCTGAAGGGCAAAAGGAGGTTGCCATTCTGCTACTCCTCCGGGGTATGTGAACTGCGCTTCAACACGATGTGCAGGTTCGAATTCATCATCAGTGTCGATCTGAAAAACACATTGCTGCGGACTTGCAAAAGCATAAGCTGATGAAGCCTTTAGTTTTACGGTAGACGCCGGGTATATAGCGTATTCATAGGGATGAACAGGAATAAGGTCTCCTGACTGAATTATTATGTCAATACATGCCTGGTTATTTAATTCGTTTATTTCCGGAATCGAGTCCTCCGGATCGGCACGAACGCAGAAACGGTTTGGTCCCGCCCCCGAAACCACATCCGGAGAAAGGTGAAATGCAACAGTATCACGATTAACGCAGCCATACATGGTTTTATAGAACATGGCTGTATTACCGTCCGGAAATGTTCGTGTGAGTTCCACTAAAAATGTATCGGATATTGCCATTCCCTGATTATACACAATAACATTTACGATAAATGTATCCTCTGAGGTTGTAACGGGGTTTGGTGAAAAATATACAGAGCTGTTATCAACCATCAGGTCTGGTAAAGGAAATGAATTCAGAACCACAGCAGGGTCGCCGTGCAGAGTAAAATCGAGGGCGGTATTTGTAAACTCCTGGCCCAGGTTGGGGGTCGAAGCGATCTGATTGATGGTTGACTGCACCTGTTTACCAAGACCCTTTCCGTATTTTTTGTAAGTGAATTGTTTTATAAATTCTGATGTAAATACATTAAGACGGTCGGAATATCCGAGATCCACATTTGCAAGGAAAGCAATGGCGCCCTTTGAAGGAGTAAGAACCCACGTTTCGCTCAGTCTTAGCGGCGGAGGAAGATGGATGTCGCCGGTAAGGCATGAGTTTGCAATAATAAGGGGATATTTTCCTGTATTGTCGTAATATATAGGTTGTTCAATGTTCTGATCGAATCCCGTTGATGAGCCATGACCGAAAAAGTTCATCATGGAGCATCCGCCATTGATAATGTTTCGGATCGAATCGCTTATAGTGATCTGAACGGGAATACTTGAAGTTTTGTAAATAGTAGTAACCTGGCCTCCGAGGAGGGTATCTTCAATTATTGATTCGTAATTTGCAAGATATTGTGCAAAAAGTGCCTGCTCCCACGATATCTGACC
>CAZEWB010000823.1:0-2125 GCA_964515655.1 uncultured Bacteroidales bacterium | reverse complement strand
ATTGGATACGCTGATCATTTGGCGGATTTGTTTCAACTAGCGAAAATAAAGAATTTTAATAAGAATTGAAAATATATTTTATAACATTTGGGAATCATTACATAATCTGTATATTTGCATCGAAAACCAAAAAAGACTAATAAAATGGCTTATAAAATTTCCGATGACTGTACTGCTTGCGGTACCTGCGTTGATGAATGTCCAGTTGGCTCAATTTCCGAAGGTGATGTTTACAAAATTGATCCCGAAACATGCACAGATTGTGGGGCATGTGCTGATGTATGCCCTGTTGAAGCAATTCATCCTGCATAGTCATCCGGCTAAAGTAAATGAAACCGTCGCAATTATGCGGCGGTTTTTTTTTTCAGAATAATGTATTAATTTTATAGTCTTTACGAAAAACCCTTTTAATCTTGAAACGGGATAAATTATCCGATAAAATCGAAAAGAGCCACGACGGCAATAAATTGTCAGTTAGCGATATTAAGATTGCCAATAACATTTTGCAGACAATTCCTGACCTGGTTTTCATAACAAGTAACAAAGGTGATATATATTATGTCAAGGCAGATTCTGCCGATGAACTTGCTTTTCCGGTGGAAGAAATTCTTGGAAAAAATCTGGCCGACCTGCCTTTCACCAACGAGCAATTAAAACTGTTTCTTTCGAACATTAAAAAATGTGCAAGCAAAGGTACGCCTGTTAATTTCAAATATAAACTTGAATTACCAAACCTGACCGGATATTACGAAGCACGGGCGGTCCCTTTTGAGTCAGATAATGTTATGGTCATAATCCGTAACAGTACTGCCGAAGAAGAAGCACGACAGAATCTTATCGAAAGAGAAACACTTCTTAACGAGGCTAACGAGCAATTGCTTTCAGAAAGGAACAAATACATTGCCCTTAACGAAGAATACGAAAAGACCAATAAATACCTTAACCTTAAAAAGCAGGAAGTTGAAAATCTTCTGAACCTCAATCTATACAACGAGCGTATTCTGAACCAGGTTCTTGATAACAGCCCCAGCGGAATTTTCACGTTTGACACAGACCTGTGTGTCACCATGCTTAATCCTATGTTGCTTCAGACCTTTACTTCTGAGAAAAGCGAACTGATTGGAAAAAATCTGAAGGATATCATAAATGATCATCAGATAATTGAATCTTTCAGGTTGACTCTTGAAGGCAAATGTGGCCTTTTTCAGGGATGGTATTATTCCCACAGAACCAATCAGACCTTATACATACATATTAAGACTTTCCCTCTTTATGATGAGGAGATCCCTGATAAGGTAATAGGCGGAACCGGCATTGTTTCGAACCTTACCGACTGGAAGCTGGCTTCTGACAAACTGTTGGAACGGGAAGAAAATCTTCTGGTCACTCTTAACAGCATAGGCGATGGTGTAATTGTAACAGACGATCATGGCATTGTCAATATGATAAATCCTGTTTCCCAAAGGCTCACGGGATTAATGAACAACGAAGCCATCACAAAGAATATAAACGAAATATTTGTCCCTTATAATTCTGATACCGGGGAGAAAGCAGACAACTGTGTTGAAAAAGTTATAAATACCGGAACTGTTTTTAACCTGAATCAAAGGCATTATATTGTTTCTGTTTCGGGCGAGAAATACCAGATATCCGTTACCGCTTCTCCTATCCGAAGCAAAGAAAATACAATTATGGGGGTTGTTATTGTTTTTCAGGACATTACTGACAGCCATAAACTGTTTCAGCGGATCGCATTAAGTGAAATAAGGCAAAAAGCCCTTGTACAGAATTCTCCCCTTGGAGTCATACTTATGCATGAAAACGGGCAGATTCTCGAGGTTAATCAGTCAGCGGTACAGTTACTCGGTTCTCCTTCCGGCGAAGCAACAAAAAAAATAAATGTCCTTAATTTTGAACCACTGGAAAAAGCAGGATTTAAAGCCGACTTTCTGAACTGCCTCCATTCAAATAGCCAGATTGAAGCAGAAAGACATTATGTTACAAAATGGGGAAAGGAAATATACGTAAGGTACTTCTTTAATCCTATCGTACTCCCGGATACTGAGGAAAAAGGGATATTATGCTCTCTTATTGACATTACTGAACAAAAACTGGCAGAGGAAAG
>CAZEWB010000822.1:0-2130 GCA_964515655.1 uncultured Bacteroidales bacterium | reverse complement strand
TGTGTTGGGTGTGTTTGGGTGGGTTTTTATTGAAGGGGAAGAATCAAGTATTGACCGCTTAACATATCATGCAATTGCACAGACGATAATACCTGATGCAAAAGTTATTCCTGTTGGGTCAGTTAATAATATTATTACACTCAATATTATGAGTCCACTCCGATAAGTCATTTTGGTTTTTTTAGGTTTGAAACGAAAAACCGGGTTTCCTTTTTAGAACAATCGCTTTGGGCGTCAAAAGCCGATGAAAAAGTTGTGTCAGAATCCAAATTACCGGAAACGCGAACAGAAAAGCCTGAAAAAGGCCATTTTTCTGGGTTTTCGGGCACATTGCTCCTACCCATATCACAATTCGCCTGAAATTTATCCATAGACAGCGCATAACTGCCCACAGTTTGTGTTTTATTATTCCCCTATAGCGTGTTTTGTTGTTTCTGGTATGGAACGATAGCTGAAAAATTGCAGATTCTACATTGTTACGTATATTTTTAATCTCAACTGGCAATTCTTCTATTGCCCTTCTCCTTTCGCACGATTCTATTTGCTCTTGCGTAAAATACTTGTGTTTTCCGTCGATATCTATTCGCCAGTTCCCAGATTTTGTTTTTTCACAGGGTAACGTTTCTCCTGTTTTCCGGTCGGTTACCACCAAACCCTCATCGGTCATTTTCGTATCGTATCGGCCGGGAGCGCCCTGCATGCCTGTAGGATAGAAATTCACACCAACTATATCAAAAAACGAATCATTTTCCGGGTTCTGATACGCACCGTCAGTATGGATATTTTTCGGTGTATGCCCTAATACTTCAACGGTATTAATTATTGCCGGCCCCATAAAATCGCCATCCGGCGTACCGGCATTTTCGACCTGTGCATCGGTTATCAGATGGAGCGAGCCTTCATCACAGGTTTCGGTTATATTTACCGCATACCCCTTGACTTCCTGCTCATCTTTTTTTCGATAGGTACAGTCGGTATCGTGCGGCGACTGTACATTTTTTGCAGATAACTCCTCTTTGGGCCGAAGTACTACCAATTCCGATTCTATCCTGTACTGTTCATTAAATACCCGAGTCAATATCGCGTAACGCTCTCCGGCACTGTCATCAAATATTTGTGTCAGTTTATACATTAGCAAACCCAGTTCCATCAGGCGTTTTTGTATTTCTTCCCTTGTGCTGCGATATACTACTTTCTCCCCTTTCTCATTACATATCGCTGTTATCTGCTCCTGTTCCTTCTCTGATAATAAACCCTTCAATTTTTGCTCTGACTTATGGCAAAAATGGCTTATGGTCTGATGAATCAATTCGTATCTGGTACACCAGGCAATATTGCTCCCAATCAGCTTACTGTCCATCCGTATACTCTTTCCACCTACCATGTATTCTATGACCTGACCCTTTGTTATTCCCTGAAATGCCTTTTCTATAAGGTCTATGTCTTTTTCTTTGCAGTAATCGTTAATCTTTTTTCTTAACAGATAATAGGTGGATTCTACCGGAACGGCGTCATCAAGATTTATCTGACCCAGCGCCTTTCTGACTAACAAATTATATTGACACTGTTCAAACAATTGGCTATCGCTCCAGCCTTGGCCTTCCTTTAAAATCATCATGCTTATTAAGGTGCGAATGCTCGCATTGGGCGCGCCCATACTTTCGTCGAACAGTACACTAAATATGGACTCATCAACCCGGCATACCACTTCTTTCCAAAATGCATTGTGCCAGGCATCCGGACTCTCGAATTGCTTGCGGGCCTTGCCATTTAGCATATCGGCAACATTGCTGAAAATACTGCCTTGCTTATCTGGTGAGGTTTTTCGGAACATTTCTTACTTTTTTATAAGCAAATATACCGCTTAGTATGCAGACTGGCTAGTATTTTGCTCCCTTTGTAGCACATAAGTTATTAACAGTCATTTGTTTATAACCTCAACGAACTTTTCGGAGTGGACTCATAGATGAAGTACGAAGAACAAAAGTTTGAAAAACTATCTAACTTTATACAAAATAATTTAGTATTAGTTGTAACAGCTACAGATATTGAAACAAATGCTGTTCATGAAAAGATAGTACCGCTAAATGGTCACGATGGAATTATTCAGATATATGATAATGCTAATAC
>CAZEWB010000821.1:0-2131 GCA_964515655.1 uncultured Bacteroidales bacterium | reverse complement strand
GAGTACATTTTTTTATGCCCATTATGGACTTAAACTTATTAAGTAATGGTATTATCTAACCTGATGATCTTCTCCAGTTCAGCCGCAGCATCCTTTTCACTTATTCCTTTTAATATACATTTCTTGCCTTTGTATATACTTACCTTCCATTTCTGTTCTCCGAGAATACCGTAATCGGCATCTTCCATTTCGCCGGGACCGTTTACGATACAGCCCATAACAGCGATCTTCAGATTTTTAAAATGGATCGTCCTTTCCTTTACTTCTTTTGCCACGGACTCCAGGTTATACGATGTGCGTCCGCAGGTGGGACACGAAACATAATTGGTTGCGCCCGGCATTTGTCCTGATGAGCGGAGAATTTCGATATACCCTTTAATGTTCTTCTTAGGGACCAGCCAGCCTGCAAAAAGTTTGTCGGCCATAAGGCAGCCGGTGATTATCGCCTGTTTTACTCCTGCTTTTTCCTTACTGTTTAAAAAAAGAGGAGATTTGCTGTGAGGGTAACGTTTAGATATTCTTGCCCTTAGGTCGTGTATTGTAAGGCCGTCTGAATTAATAGAATTAAATTCTTTATTGAACGGAAGGACGGCTGGAAGAAGTATTTTTTTGCCTTTCAGTTCTTTTCCGAAATGAGGCTTTTCATTTTTGAAAGGATCAAATACCCATTCCGGTTTCCCATCCGGCCTTATGTTTATAACTTCGCGATATTGAGAAATTATGTCCCTGCATGCAGGAATTTCCTTAACGGGATTGCCGCTCAGCGACACACGTATTGTATCACCTATACCATCGCACAAAAGAGAACCGATCCCTATACAGGAGCGATAAATTCCTTCGCTGCCGAAACCGGCTTCGGTAACACCAAGATGAAGGGGAAAGGACATTTTATTTTCACTCATGGTCTGCACCAGAAGCCTTGTAGCGTGGATCATTGTAATTGGATTGCTCGCTTTCATTGAAACAACAGTATTCACGAATCCTTCTGCTTCGAAGATCCTCAGAAACTCCATTGCAGATTCGACCATTCCTTTGGGAGTGTTCCCGTACCTTTCAACAATGCGCCATGCAAGTGATCCGTGGTTTACTCCAACACGCAGGGCTGTCCCGTTTGTGTTGGGTGTGTTTGGTTTTTTTTGCAGACATTAATTAAAGGCAAAACTTTTTCGTGTGCTTTTTCCAGCCCAAGTTTGTATTCATTTTCGGTAAATGATTTCTGCAATGACGCCTTGGAAATATCAGAATAGTTGCCGGGATTTATCCTCACTTTGTCAGCAACTCCCGCTACTTCCAACGCTATGCGCGCACTGAAATGCACATCGGCAACAAGAGGGAGGTCATAGCCGTCTTTCCTTAATATCTGCTTTATTTTTTTTAATGACAGTATGTCCGCTCTGTTACGGATCGTAACCCTTGCCATTTCGCAGCCGGCGTCTGACAGTTGTTTTACCTGAAGAACAGTATCTGCGACATTGTCAGTAGGTGTATTTACCATTGACTGTATCCGTATAGGATTATCCGCCCCCATTAAAAGGCCGCCGATATTCACTTCGTGCGTCTTAAAACGCCTGTAAAAACCCGATGGCTGGCAAAAGTTCATACATTTATATAATTAAGCAAAGATAAAAACGAATTTCTGAAATACCACTATCTGTGTTCTGTATGAGCCATTGCCCAAATTGTCTGAACCACTGATTTTTTTATGATTTTGTTGATTACTATAATTATGCAATAATATTACATGAGATTCCTCCCTTCTTCCGCACATGCCAACCCGCACGGTTCGGAATGACAATATACAAAGGGCGGGCAAGGCGTCCTTCACTACGTTCAGGATAAACTTGCGCCTTGCCCGCACATAACATCTCTGTCATTCAGAGCCACGACGATATAGTCGGGGCGAAGAATCTAATGTATCAGATGGGTTACTCTGTTTTCATTCCACCTTCACCACCTTCTCCATCCTGTACACTCCATTGCCTACTACTTTTACCCCATACACTCCCACCGGCAGCTGCGAAATATCCAGAACTGTTTCGGTGTCTTTGGTTGTAATGCTGTGTATGGGTTTGCCCTGAATGTCGTAAAGCATAATAGTGTATGCTCCCGAAATAACTCCCCTTATTTTTAC
>CAZEWB010000820.1:0-2135 GCA_964515655.1 uncultured Bacteroidales bacterium | reverse complement strand
TGCAAGTAGCGGCTGTTAGCAACCGTAATTATTTTAACTTTATCGGGATCATTAGTCTATACTTTTTCTCTAAGGCTTGACACCAGCAAATGTCATAATTATCTGGCATATTTTTAAAGTCAAGAGTTATGTATATTTTAAGAATGTCCTGCTTATTGTCTTTAATTGTCACTCCGTTATTTTTCATTACTTGATAACTGTATTCAATACTATCCTTGCTTTGAATTTGATAATTTAAACTGATTTTTAACGAATCAATTTGTCCTTTAAATAGATATTCAAGGGTGTCTGAGAAT
Source organism: uncultured Bacteroidales bacterium (assembly GCA_964515655.1). Taxonomy (GTDB): domain Bacteria; phylum Bacteroidota; class Bacteroidia; order Bacteroidales; family GWA2-32-17. Next base: position 1,839 of record CAZEWB010000820.1, on the reverse strand, counting down.
AAACGGAAGTTTAGTGTCGTGTCTGTCAGTCTATGAATATTTGGAGTAACAATTGTCGGCAAATATGATGAAAATATAATTTCATTATGATGACTTGCATTATTTAATTCATTTTGTGCCTCAATTGGTAAATTTGAGAACATTGATTTATTATACGATTCAATAAAAGCGTCAACATTTTCCCATGTAATGTCATCTGGTGCAAAATCGTATGAAGTGTAGTTGTATTTGTCATAGAGACAAGTCATACAGCCATTTGTGAACATTCCTGAGTATCTCAAAAATCTTTTGTTGCCTTTTGCAAAGTCAAATTTTGCTAAGGAATCTCCAAGTCTTTTGCTGTCTAGTGTTGTATACTTGTCAGGTTTTATTAGCTCTTTGAAAATATGCTCCAATGAAGAAGTATTAATGCTGTCTTTAGATAAATTCTGAGAAAAACTAAATTTATAAAGAAACAATATTAATATAAATGTACATTTTTTCATATTATGGTTGCTAACAAGTCGATAACATCAACTAGCTGATGTTATATAGAACATAGGTGAACTACAGAAAAGACTATTCAATGTAAAGCAATATGATATTGATTTGTTGGCATTCTTCATTTGTTTTGCCTTATGAATGTTTTTAAGAGAAATCCTACAGCATTTCCCAGAATATCTCGAAGAACGAGAAGAGAAGGACAGGAGCTGCAATAAGCCCGAAAAGTCCGATAAGAAAAGGCTTTTTTGATCCGTTATAGGCTGCAATAAGGCCGACTATTGCATACAAGAGCGGACCGGACCAAAGGTAACTTAGTTGTATCATCGCCGTTTCGGTCAGCGAGTCGAACATTACGCCGTAAATTGCAATAATACCAACAAGGACGACAATAAGTATTATCCATAAGATCTTGATAGCGCTTTTATTTTCCATAGAATTAGATTTGTATGCAAATATAAAACATTTTCGATAATCATGTGGTCATTTATCCTAATTTTATTACACTGAGAGACATAGAGATTTCACAGAGTTACACAGAGAGGTTCTCTGTGCCTCTCTGCATTTTTTCTCTGTGGTTCTCTGTGTAATAAAAATCTTTTATCTATTTCTTTTTATATTCAACAACGCTTCCACCATGCCTGTCGGCCTGTATCCAAGTTCGTTTATTGCCTTGTTCAGAACAAAACCCGTTTTTGCTGGCCTTTTGGCCTTTTCATTCAGGTCGTATGATGAAACCAGATGGAACAACCCTGCAGGCAAGCCGAAAACACCGGCAATTTTCATTACAAAATCATACACGCTCATATAATCATTGCCCGAAACATGGCAAATACCTTTGGCGCTTTTTTCAATAGCTAACTTTGTAGCCACTGCCAGGTCTTTTACATAAGTGGGCATGCGGTACTGGTCGGCGGCAATGTTCATGGGACTGTTCTTTTCAGCAGACAGCAATACACGGGAAAGTACGTTCTGCCTTGTCATGACGGGAAAAAGTCCGTAAACAAGTATCGTGCGGAAAATACATGCATCGGGGCAGAGGTCAGTTACTGCTTTTTCGCTCTCGAGTTTTGTAAGACCGTAATAACTTACCGGGTTTGGCTCATCGTATTCAGAGTAATTCCCTTTAAGGCCATCGAAAACAAAATCGGTTGACCAGTGAAGAAGGTACACCTTGTTGTTCCTGCAGTATTCCGCTATTGCTCCTGTTGCATCAACATTTACTTTCCATGCTTCAACCCGGTTCTGTTCGCACATATCCAGACTTCCCATTGCAGCAGTATGAATGATAATGTCAGGACGTACTTTCCCGTGTATTGCTGTCTGCTGAAAAAACCACCACCAAACACACCCAACACA
>CAZEWB010000819.1:0-2137 GCA_964515655.1 uncultured Bacteroidales bacterium | reverse complement strand
AAAATAATTATTTTCAAATATTATTGCCTTGGTTTGTAAATGAATATGCCATATAAGTCTGATTAACAATAAAAAAACACCCTCCCGTCATTGCGAGAATTGCTGCATTTATGTTGTATAATTATTGACATTATTGCAATTCGAAGCAATCTTTGTGTGATGGGATTGTGAGTGGATATACGGGATCGTATTATGGTGTTTTCCATCCCGCATCATCCGCACAACCCCTCTCACATCCGATTGCTTCGGGTTCTCTATCAGTATTTAATTGTAATGAACCCTCGCAATGACGCGCTTTTTTATTTTTAAAATTATATGCGTTTGCCCTGCGTGATTCGTTGGGTCACCTTCATTTCATTTCGTTGTCTAAAAGGGACGAACTAGGGAGGGAGTTCATGGTTCGTCCAGGCGGGAAGGTTTATTATTGAAAAATATTCTTTGAAACTACAAACCTGTAGCCGATCCCTGATTCTGTTTTTATATATTTTGGTTGATTAGGATTGTCCTCGATCTTTTTTCTTAATTGTGCTATAAACACCCGCAGGTACTGGGTTTGTTCAACATATCCCATCCCCCATATTTCCTTTAAAATAAAACTATGTGTCAATACCCTGCCTTCATTCTTAACCAAAAGACTTAGTAAGGAGAATTCTGTGGTAGTAAGTTTGACGATTTCATTCCCTTTATTTACTGTATGATTAACAAAATCTACTTTAAAACTGTCGAATTCAAAAACTGATGAATTGTTATGTGTATTAGACAACCGCAACGCTGTACGGATCCTTGCCAGCAGTTCGCCGGTACGGAAAGGTTTAACCAGATAATCGTTTGCCCCATTATCCAGTGCTGTAATAATATCTGTTTCGGAATTTCTGACAGATAAAATTATTATAGGGCTAAAATACCATTCTCTTAATCTTTTAAGAATATTCTGGCCATCATCATCGGGCAAACCCAGATCCAGGATAATCAGGTCGGGCGGATGATTTGCCGCTAATAACAGACCGCTTTTACCATCAATTGCTTCGCTTATTTTAAAATTATTTGATGTTAGGGTAATTTCTAAAAGCTTTCGGATCTGTGCCTCATCATCTATGATAAGTATAGTGCTATAGTTCATTTTTGATCGAGTTTAAATTCATGATTTCTTTATCAGACAATGGAATTTTTATTTCAAAGGTCAGCCCCTTTAAGTTATTGTTAAAGGCTTTTATTTTACCATTATGAGCTTCAATAAAACCTTTTGCAATTGATAAGCCTAACCCCGTTCCATTCATCGTAGCTCCTTTAATGCTATAGAATTTATCAAATATTTTAACAATTTCATCTTCCGGAATTCCGGAACCATTATCTGAAATTGAAATTAACAGGGTATTTTTTTCAAGATGGATTTGTATTGTGATTGTGGTATTTTCAACTGTATATATGGAGGCATTATAAACAATATTTGAGATCACCTGCTCAATCAGCCCGTAATCTAATTTCACTAAAGGGAATTGTTCGTCAATTTCTGTCTTAACCTGGTGTTTTTTTAAATCTTCCTCAAGAGAATTAATAACCATATGGATCAGTTCATTAATATTGCACCAGTCTTTCTTTATATTAATATATCCGGCCTCCAGTCTTGAAATGTTAAGTAAATTCCCAACTAATCTGTTTAATCTGACCGATGCTTTATGAATTTCATTAATAAGCTTTATTCTATTTTCTTCATTAAGGTTTTCACTGTTATTTAACAAATTATCGGTAGAACCATATATTGTTGAGATTGGTGTCCTGAATTCGTGCGAGATAGAATTAAACAGTGTATTGTATAGTTTTATCGAATTAAGTTTTTCTTCCTTTATCTGTGATTGTTTTTCGATCTTCCTTAATCTGGTCGTTAAAACACCGTTTACCAGGGCAATAATGAAATACATAAGGAGCATCAGTGCATCTTCGGTGGTATCGACATGAAAAGTAAAATGAGGCGGGATAAAAAAGAAATCCCAGATCATTGCGCTTAAAACAGCCGCAATTAAAACAGGGATAACATCAAATAATATAGCTAATAGCGATACAACAAAGAGTAAAACTAAGGCAGTTGCCTTATATCCGATATAATCAGAAACAAAAAAACCCAAACACACCCAACACA
>CAZEWB010000818.1:0-2146 GCA_964515655.1 uncultured Bacteroidales bacterium | reverse complement strand
TGTCAGATAATTACCTCTTATCAGTTTTGATTTTAATGATGTCAGCGAATCTTCCTTGTCCGGAACGATCCCTGTAATTATCGATGCCCTCGTTTTAGTTCCGAAAGATGCAAGGACAAATGATTCGAGTCTGTATGTGAATCTGGTCTTTTCTATCTTCTTCCAGATGTTTTCCAGGCTGTCATTGATTTCGAAAAGATTGTTCATCCCGGGTTCGTCCTGATAACCCTTTGCATGGAACTGGATATATCCGGTATATGCATGAACAAGATTTACAACCATGTGCCTGTAACTTCCGAATTGAAATGCCCGCATAACAAGGGCAAAGAACACGGCAAAAAGGACAGACGATGCAGTGATATATGTTCTGCGTCTGTTACGCCACAGGTTGCGCCATGCCAGTTTCAGGTATTCGGTCATAACACGCGCGTCATTGCGAGTAGGCCGCTGCTCACCTCAGATAAACAAATATAGTTGTTGCCGACGAAGCAATCGGATGGTGCGTTGGAAAAAACCTTAATGGAATACGATTGTTCCTCCCGCGCGCCCGCGCACAAAGATTGCTTCGGTCGCACAGGAAATTCCGTCAACTCACTGCTACGGTCGCTCCCTCGCAATGACAGGAGGGTTTTTTCTTTTATGTACATACAACTGTTCATCATTTTATAGTTTTCATTTTCTGCTGCGAAAAGAAGGTCTCGTCCAGTTTTACGTTGAACTTTGCGGATTCAATTGTAAGTGTCGTTTTCTGCTGTTTTTTTTCAAGGGGGATGAGTTCGAAATACGTAGGCAATGTGCGGTCGTCCAGTTTCTTAATTTCAGAAGCCGTCTCGGTCTTGACCAAAACAAGATCTTCGTCATAATACTCTGATTTCATCTGAAAGTATTCTTTTTTCTCAATCCACTTTATGATCTTTCCCCACACAACAACCGAATTTTCTTTAGGTGTCAATTCAATCTTATAACAATCGTAACCGTCGATCTTTTCACTACCCAGGATCTTATGTGTGTAATCGGTTGCTATTGACGATTCTTTTAAAAGGTCGTCGTTCGAAAAATCGCTTCCCATCCATCCCTGCGAAAGCATTGATGACGGAAGTTTTATCATTTTTGAGATAGATGGAACATAATTCCACATTTCGTTTTTTCTTTTTAGAAATACCTGCCCCTTTTCCTTTGCGGGATATGTAATAAGCACCATGGAATAATCTGTTCCGAGAGACCACGATTTAAACGAGACTGTCCTCTCCCACGTTGGCCTTACTATTTTCATGCTCATTACCGTTTCGCTGCTTTCGCCCTGCATTTTTTGCTCCGACTTGCGGATAATATCAGTAGCATCCTGAGCTATGGCCAGCCTGGAAAACAATAGAATTATTAAAAAACAGATGTATTTCATTTCTTTCTTTTTCTGTTTAATATTACAAGCAGCAGGTCCTTTATGCCCTTTAGCTGGGCCGGTGTTACCTTCTCCGGGGCAAATACATATTGCAAGGAAAAACCCTTAAGCAACGATGTAAAGAATATCATATCGACTTCTGCATTCCCTTTGCTGAGTCTTTTAAAATAATCCATCAGAACGGCCTGATTCTTCATAACCTTCGCCCCTGTCTTCCCCTTTGCTATCATGTCCAGAACTCCCGGCTGAACAGATATCTGAATGAACAACTTGCAGTATTCCCTGTTCGTATCAATAAAGCCAACGTACTTGTCCACAAATTCATCAGCTTCTTTGTCCTCTATGACATTGTTGCGGTTCGAGTCGATTTGTAACATCACTTCGTCGCTGAACTTCAAAAACAATACAGACAACAGATCCTCTTTACTGCTGAAATAATTATACAGCAGGCCCTTTGATATTTTAGATTTCTTCGCAATATCACTTATTGTTGTAGCATGATACCCGTTTAATGCAAAGCACGTCAGCGCGGCCTGCTCAATATCTTCTCTTCTCGCCTCTCGTATTTCTTTAAACTCTTCTTTGGATCTGGGACACATGTTTTCTATGACTGAACGAACGGTCAAAGTTAAAATATGTATTTGATATTTACAAATTATTTTTCATGGCTCTTTTCACCCACAAGTTTAATATCCGCGAAAAATAATTTGTAAATATCAAAAACCCAAACCAAACACACCCAACACA
>CAZEWB010000817.1:0-2151 GCA_964515655.1 uncultured Bacteroidales bacterium | reverse complement strand
GCATCGGTGAACCTAGCGTTTTTTGGTTACTTTTTTTGGCAATGAAAAAAAGTAAATCGGGGCCCGGGGTGAAACCCCGCTTTATTAATCAAAAGATATTAATGTTGATAAATAATATGCCAGCACCTCAAAATGTAATTTCGCCCAAATGCAGAAATTATATGGGGAATCGGGTTTATTCTTTAATTTTGCACAAAATATATTCATGAACTCCATAAAGATGGTTGACCTCTATGGTCAGTACATTAAAATAAAAGAAGAGGTTGACGGTGCGATTAACAATGTAATAACAAAAAGTTCATTTGTAAAAGGTGAAGAGGTACAGTTGTTCGAAAAGGAACTGGCAACATATCTTGGAGTCAGACATGTTATTGCCTGTGCCAACGGGACGGATGCACTACAGATCGCACTGATGGCGCTTGACCTTAAGCCCGGCGATGAAGTAATTACTGCTGATTTTACTTTTATTGCTACTATCGAAGTCATAGCACTGTTAGGCCTTAAACCGGTACTGACAGATGTTTACAGAAACATTTTCCTTATAAATATTGAAGAAATTGAACGCAAGATCACGCCACGCACCAGGGTTATTATGCCTGTACATCTTTTCGGTCAGTGCGCCGATATGGATAGAATAAACGACCTTGCCAAAAAGCACGGCCTTTTTGTTGTAGAAGACAATGCACAGGCTTTAGGAGCCGATTATCACGGAGGCTTCAACAGGAAAGCAGGCGCGGTAAGCAATATCGGCTGCACATCGTTTTTTCCATCAAAGAATCTTGGCTGCTTCGGCGACGGCGGGGCCTTATATACCGATAACGATGAACTTGCCGTGCGGATCCGCTCCATTGCAAATCATGGCATGACCAAAAAGTATTACCACGATAACATTGGCATCAACTCACGCCTGGATGGCATTCAGGCAGCTATACTACGTGTGAAATTAAAATATTTGAATGAATACAACAGACTCAGGAATGAGGCTGCAAAACGATACGACAAAATGCTGGGAGGTCTGGAAAAAATTGAAATCCCAATAAGGACAGAAAAGAGCAATCACATTTTCCATCAGTACACATTAAAATGCAACGGAATAAACCGGAACGAAGTGATAGAAAAACTCAGGTCGGAAAAAATTCCCGCAATGGTTTATTACCCCGTACCCCTGCACAACCAGAAAGCATACTCGCATTTCAATTTTAACAACAACGAATTTCCGGTTACAAACTATTTATGCGAAAATGTTTTTTCTATCCCAATGCATACTGAACTGACCGCAGAAGAACAGGAATATATTTGCAGGGCGCTTGCCGAAATTGCAGGCTGATGAAAAAAAAAGTAAAAAAACTGTTGTCAAAAATATGGTGGCTTATCAAATGGTCGGCTGTTGCATTTTTTGCTTTAACCATATATTTTACACTTCTGTACAGATTCGTTCCCGTTCCGGCGACCCCGTTATATGTTATCAGATTCTTTGAACAGATAACCGACGAAAAAAGGGACGTTGTTTACAAAAGGGACTGGGTGCCTATTGAAGAAATCTCGCCTAACCTTGTACAGGCCGTCGTTGCTTCGGAAGACCAACGCTTTCTTGAACACTGGGGCTTTGATTTCGAATCGATGGAGAAAGCATACAAGTACAACCAGAAGGGGAAAAAGATCCGTGGCGGAAGCACAATAAGCCAGCAGACAGCCAAAAATGTTTTCCTCTGGCCCGCACGCTCTTATGTCCGCAAAGCATTCGAAGCATACTTTACTGTTCTGATAGAATTTTTCTGGAGCAAGGAAAGAATAATGGAGGTTTACCTTAATGTCATCGAATTCGGCAACGGTATTTATGGCTGTGAGGCTGCTTCGCAATATTATTTCCACAAACCATGTTCCAAACTCACGAAAAGCGAGGCTGCCCTGCTTGCGGCAATACTCCCGTCTCCACTAAAATCAAATCCCGCAAAGCCCAGCGGCAGAATAAACAGACGCAAGCAACACATTTTAAAACAAATGGGATTTTTTCCGCAGATCACTTTCGAAGATAAAGACGACGACACGGACAAGCCCGTTAAGAAGAAGTCGAAGAGGAAAAAGTAATCAGTTACCAGTCACTCGTGTCCGGTTTAATATCATTGCATCTTCTGTATACATTCTTACACA
>CAZEWB010000816.1:740-2157 GCA_964515655.1 uncultured Bacteroidales bacterium | reverse complement strand
TGTCGAAGATACCAGATTTGCGCTCGAAAAAAGAAGAAATAGGTATGATTTCATAGACATACATGACAAAATCTGTTACGAGTTCGCGAAGAAGGAGATAGGCATATGGCGCCTGTATGGTTACGTGCCTGAAAGGGAATACCTGCTTTCGGCTTTCGAGGATGCTCTGGGGAAAGTCACTACAGAGAGGACAAGTTAGTCGTTTTTTCCAGGAACCTGCCAGCCCTCTATTCTTATCCTTTTTTCTTCAATTTTCATAGATTGAAGAATTTCTTTCATAGCATCTGTCATTCTTGGAGGCCCGCAAACGTACCAAAGTTTTTCTTTTGCATTGCTGACATATTTTCCTATCATTTCCTTGTCTATTGCTCCTGTTTCACCTTTCCAGCCTTCAGGGGTTTCTTTCGTGAGCGTGTTGATAACTTTTATCTTTCCGTCTTTGTTTAATCTATCTAACTCTTTCCCATAGATGACGTCTCCTTGTGTACGATTGCTGAAAATCAGCACGATTTTGTTGGGAAGTTTTTTTGCGACGGCATATCTTATCGCAGAGATGAAAGGCGTTATGCCTGAGCCGCCTGCCAGAAAAACAACGTTCTCCTTCACCGTTTCATCAAAGTTTAATGCTTCACCATAAGGGCCATCCACCGTTATCTTATCGCCTTTTTTCAGCGAATGCAGCGCCGTAGTGAATTCGCCCATTCTCTTTACAGTTATCTCAAAAAAACCCTTCTCTGTCGGCGAGCTTGAGAAAGTGAAAGGCCGCTTTTCGTGGTTTTTGAAAGAAAAAAGCGCATATTGCCCGGGAACGAAGCTTAATTGCACGGACGGCTTTAAACGAAACGTCCTTACATCATGAGTTTCGTTTTTTATTGCAGTTATAGTGCATTCAAAATTTGCCAATTTCAGAGACCAAGCAGCTTTTTTGCCTCTTCTTTGCTTATCTCATCATAAGCATTTTTCGTATGGCATGTAGGGCACATTTCCGGTCCTGCCATTCCAAAATGCACGTCTCCGCAAACCCTGCATTTGAAGAATTTTTTCGCCATTTTAGCCGAAATTCATAATTTGCACTTGCTCTGAAAAGCCCAGCCCCCACAACCCGACAACCCGCTTGGAACGTTTGGGGCGCATGTCGGGAGCTGGCAAGTGCCGTTCGCGTCGATGACCAGGTCTTCATTACATCTCTCTTCTATCCCGACTTCACATGGCTTCTGCATGTCGCCGCCACATTCCTCTAAGGTAGTAGTGGTTGCCGTTTCAAGATACGTAACTGTGGTTGTGGTGGTTCTTTTCACCGTAGTCGTCGTTGTGCTTGTCGTCACTGTAGTAGTTGAGGTCGTAAAGTCGGCAAGCCTAATCGTTGCTGCGTTTGCGCTGGATATGTGCGGTACAGCGTTGTTTTGTGTTACATAAT
>CAZEWB010000816.1:0-730 GCA_964515655.1 uncultured Bacteroidales bacterium | reverse complement strand
TGTGTTGGGTGTGTTGGGTGTGTTACATAATACGCTGCAGAACAGACAATAACTGCAAAAATGAACAGCACTGCAATTGAAATCTTCGGGTTAAGATCCAGAATCCTGTGCTGAGCGGCGGCGTTTCCTCTATATTCTCCCTTCTCCCTGCCGGCAAGTGACGTTCCGGAAAAATTCTCGCCAAGCAATTCAGAACGCGCCAATCTTTTCATCTTTACGTCTTGGGGTATTCCTATATACGAGGTTAAGGTATAAAAATTGAAAAGTGACCCGTTTGATAGTAACCTGCCCTAGAACGCGGCCAGAGGGAACGAAATCATATTCCATCCTCCTGGAATCCAGAAAGAAACCGAGGCGTTGTCTCCTTGGTGCAGGATTGTCGTGGTGGTAGTCGTCGTAGGCGTGGTAGTCGTAATGTTGAACGTGACATTCAGAGTTTGCCAATAGAAACTATCATAATTCACAGAACCCCAAGAATTAGTGCAATTATAAGAGAGATTCATATTCACATTAAAAAGCCCGTTTGGACGATGTTCGGCAGTTCCCCAGCTGTTCAGCATTGTCCAGTACCTGTTATCTGGATCCGTGTCATTATACCCGACACATAAAACTGCATGGCCGTCAAATTCACTGTCTTCATATGAACCGTTGCAGTATTTATCTATACTATAAACTGAATTTTCATCGTCATTGTCCCAAAAATCGAAGAAATTATACCAAGCGCCGTCGC
>CAZEWB010000815.1:0-2157 GCA_964515655.1 uncultured Bacteroidales bacterium | reverse complement strand
TGTGTTGGGTGTGTTTGGGTGGTGTTTTGCGCATTGCTGAATGCCTCGAACAATTCGCGTGGATGGGTTTGTGTAAAATAATTATTGCCCAGTACTATCTGCGAAACAATATCAGGTGTTTCCAATGTTTTTGGTCTTTCCGGTAGTTTTTTAATATCCGGTTCCCTTTCGCCGATTGCGTATACGATCGTGTCGTGTAGTGTATCGCGACGGCCAACGTGTCCAAGCAAATGCTCAATATCTTCTTTTCGTAAAATATCGCGGACCACTGAATGAGCTTCTGCTACCTTTAATACAATTTTTCTTTCATTAAGGTTATCATAAAGCCGCTTTATCAGTCTTGCTCCCTGGGAATCTATAGATGCTGAAGTGCCCAGATCAAAAACGACCACTTTTAAATTTACCGACTCCCTGACTTTTGCCCATATAGTACGGTAAACATATGCGACATTGAAATATACAAGTGGTGATTCGACCCTGAACACAAGTACCCCTGGTATCAATTCGTTATCGGGATGACGCTTTATATCGGTATATCTGTTAGTACCCGGAATACGGCCAAGAAATGCAACATGAGGGCTGGATACTTTCCTGATGATAAGGATAAGCGAGAACATTGCTGCTGCCAGAACACCCTCGAGTATTCCAAAGGCAATTACACAAATCAATGCGATCATTGCAATAAGGAAATCAGTGCGGTTGACCTTATATACACGTTTCATTTCTTTGAAATCGAACAGTCCCTTTATGGCAAAAAGTACAATAGATGCAAGTATGACCGTTGGCAGGTTTTTAAGCAGTGTCGTCAGAAATAAGAGACATAAGGCTATAGCGACCGATGCGACAATAAGCGAAACCGGTGTTTTGGCGCCTGCTTTTTCATTAACAGCAGACTGAGAAAGACCGCCGCTTACAGGATATCCCTGACCTAAAGAAGTAGCAAGGTTTGCAACACCGAGAGCTAGAAGTTCCTGTCCTGAGTCAATTTCGTAACCATTTTTCTGGGCAAGTGTTTTTGCCGCCGAGACGCTCTCGATATATGCAAGGAGAAAAGATGCAAAGGCAAGCGGTAGTATGTTGCCGATATCCTCGAGATTCAGGTGGGGGATGCGGAATTCAGGTAATCCGCTTGGTATGACCCCGACTGTTTTAAAACCCATAGTGGCAAGAGGCGTGAATGTAATTGCCAGAATTGATAACACAACAACAACTATTGTAACAGGCTTGCCGGGTAATAATTTAACTCCAACTGCTATCAAAGCTATCGCTACGACACCGAAGATCAAAACAGTAATATTTGTATCAGGTATCTGGTTACAAAGATTTACTACACGTTCGTAAAAGTTAGTTCCGCCTCCGGCAACACCAAAAAGTTTTGGCAGCTGGGTCATGCCGATCGCTATTGCAGCGCCTGCCTTAAAACCAAGAAGAACTGTTTCGCTTATGAAATTTATTATACTGCTGAGGCGGAGAAAGTATGCCAGAATGCTCATGCCTGCAAACAAAAGGGCAGATAATGATGCCAGGTCTATCCAGCGCTGAACATCGCCTTCCGCAAGATTGGCAAGGGTAACTCCAACAAGCATGGAAATTGCTGAAGTGGGGCCGATGGCAAGCTGTCTGCCCGTGCCCAGCATTGCGTAAAACAAGCCTCCTATCAGGTAACCATAAATGCCATATTGAGGCGGCAATCCTGCTAAAGTTGCATACGCAAGTGAAACGGGAATAGCATAAGCTGCCAGCGTAATGCCCGATACTGCATCATATCCGAAAAGTTTGAACGAATATTCCTTAAGCCATTTTATAGATGGTATATGTTTATGTATTTCCTTTTTAAAATAGTTTTTAATGTCCATAAGCGCTTTTCCCGAAAAATTAAATAATAATGAAGCTAAAATAATATGATTAAAAGAAATGTGCAAGAAGATGGATTATTTTAAGCATAATGAATGTGTGAGGTCAAGGTCAAGGCCGAGGTCAAGATCGAGGAAGTATACTCGACCTCGACCTCGATCTCGACCTTGATCCTAATCTTAATCCTAATCTGATATCATATAACAAAACCAGTATTTAAGAGTATCCAGTCAATTTTTCGGGAAAAGCGCTTATGGACATTAAAAACTATTTTAAAAAAAAACACCAAACACACCCAACACA
>CAZEWB010000814.1:0-2158 GCA_964515655.1 uncultured Bacteroidales bacterium | reverse complement strand
TGGCCAAACAACAGTACTGCTCAGACACTGACTGTAACTTCAGATGGAACATATAGTGTTACAGTTACAGATATACACGGATGCATAAATAATGTTACTACCGCATTGAATTTAGACAGCGCATTAGTACTAGTTGTTCCCGACACGGTTAATTCATGCAGAGGTTCAAATTCCACTATAATAGCAACAGGTACGGCAGGCAGTACATTTATCTGGAATGGCAGCATCACATCTGATTCCATATCAGTAAGCCCCATGACGGAACAATATTATTATGTGGTAATGAATAATGTAACGAGTTTTGGTACGTGTCTGGCTGAAGACAGCGTTCTGGTAATACCTCACGATCCTCCCGTGGTCACTCTGCCTGATACAATAACTAATTGCGGAAAATTAATCCTTGACCCCGGAAGCGGCCCAGGAACATATACCTGGACCGGATGGGCAACCACTCCCACACTCATGGTTTTAGCAAGCGGAATATACCATGTGACCGTAACAAATTCAGACGGCTGCAGTGCTACCGGAACATCAGATGTTACAATACTTTCCCCGGTTGTTTACCTTGGAAGCGATATTACAATAGCTTTAAACCAGACAGTGGTACTCGGAACATCTCCCGGATATGATTATTATTCGTGGAGTACCGGAAGTATCAGTTATAGTATTTCCATAACAGGTTCCGACTTTGGAATAGGCTCTCACAACATTTGGTGTATGGCCGGTCTTAACAGTGGATGCGAGGACTCTGATACTATCACTGTAAATGTGACGTGGGCTTCGGATGTAGCAGAAACAAATTCAGAAAATATTTCGGTGTATCCGAATCCTGCACACGAAATATTTTTCGTTGTTACGGAAAACGGAACTATACCTGAAGAAATTTCTGTAATAAATCTACTCGGACAAAAAGTTATTTCACTCACGCAAACAGAAAAAGTTGATGTGTCATCATTGCCGGCAGGACTGTATACTATAGTTGTGAAATACGGCAACAACAGAACTGTTCAGAGAAACATTGTAGTTGAGAAATAGCAAATTTTTTCCTGAGAAAAAAGCAACTTTTACAAAAGTTGCTTTTTTTTTTAATATAAATATCACTATTTGTTTCTCCGTCTTGTTTATTTTTAATATTTTTGTAAAAAATTAGAAAATGAAAATTTTCTGAAAATATTTTTCGGAATGGACATATTTAAGTAGTCTATGAGTTATATAGAATTTGACAAATTACAACTGATCAATCTTGAGTATTCTCTCGAGAAAGAGATCTTTCGTTCTAACAGAGCCGGCACGTATTCGTTTACATCCCTTATAGGAAGCAATACGCGACGGTTTCACGGACTGCTTGCATGTCCTAATGAAATACTGGGCGGCACACATTTATTATTGTCATCATTCGACGAAACAATTGTACAACGGGGCAGCAGCTTTAATCTTGCTTTACATAAATATCCCGGCGGAGTGTATGAACCCAAAGGTCACAAATACATCCGCGACTTCAGTACCGAACCGAACATTTCGCTTATATATCGTGTCGGCGGAGTTGTGCTGAAAAAAGAAATGGTGCTTATAACGGGAAAAGAACAAATACTTATTCGCTATACATTGCTCGAAGCAAATTCTCCTACAATGATACAATTCCGGCCATTTCTTGCGTTCCGGAACATCAATTCCCTGAGCAAGGCTAATCACGATGCAAACAGCCGCTTTGGCAAAGCAAGTAACGGGATTAAGATCAAACTTTATAACAGCTACCCGAACCTTTACATGCAGTTTTCGAAACAGGCCGAGTATATTCATAATCCATGCTGGTATTACAATATCGAATATATGCGCGATCAGCGCAGGGGTTATGACTATCAGGAGGACCTTTTTGTTCCGGGCTATTTCGAATTGCCGATGAAAAAAGATGAGACTATTATTTTTTCTGCGTCAACTTTTGAATCATCACCGGCATTACTAAAAAAGCAGGTTGATAAAGAACTTCAGGGAAGGCCAAAACGAAATAATTTTGAAAATTGTCTTTTAAATTCCGCAGAACAATTTATTGTTACAATACACAATAAAAAAAGTATAAAGGCCGGATTGCCATGGTACGAAACCAAAGCAAGAGACACTTATATTTCTCTACCGGGTCTTACGTTTTTAAGGAATGATA
>CAZEWB010000813.1:0-2164 GCA_964515655.1 uncultured Bacteroidales bacterium | reverse complement strand
TACGTATTCACCCTTCTCTCGGCAATATATTGCCGAGAGAAGGGTGAATACGTATGCCTGGATAAAGGCAACAAGCAGTTCGAGAAGTGACATAAATACTGCAAATGCAACTGAAACGACAGAAATGCCATAACCGGCACCGAGGTTCATCTGACCGAAAATAAATATCAGACTGAAGAAGCCCAGGACAATTATATGACCTGCAGAAATATTCGCAAAAAGACGGACCATGAGAACAAATGGCTTTGTAAACATTCCGACCAGTTCAACAACAGGCATCAGGGGTATGGGGATCTTTATCCACCACGGTACTCCGGGTGCGTTAACAATATGTTTCCAGTACGCAAGGTTTGCAGATACAGAAGTGATAACGAATGTGAAAAGTGCGAGGATAAGAGTTACAGCAATGTTGCCGGTAACGTTTGCTCCTCCGGGTAATATGGGGATAAGCCCCATCAGGTTATTCAAGAAAATGAAGAAAAATACAGTAAGAAGATAAGGCATGAATTTGCCGTATTTATGTTCGCCGATGGCAGGGCGGGCAATGTCGTCGCGAACAAAAAGAATAAGAGGTTCGAGCCATGACTGAAGGCTGCGGGGCGCTTCAAGAGGTCTTTTCCTGTATGCTTTGGCAAGTGATATGAAAAGCAATAAAAGGATGGCAACACTGACAAACATGGCCAGGACGTTCTTTGTTATAGAAAAGTCAAGAGGCATGGGGGCGGTTTCGTCGATATTCCCGTTCACATCCACTTCAACGATCTTACCTTTGTGAGGGCCTTCCTTTGCAAGAAAAAGTCCGTTATAAGATTCTTTTCCATGATGGAACTTGCTGCTCATGAATACATGAAGTGTTCCCTGCTTACGGCTGTAGACAATGATAGGGAGAGGTAAAGAGAGGGGAGTTTCCCCAATTTCTGCAATGTGCCATTCATGGGAATCAAGTATATGGTCGAAAATAAAATCACCCGGCTGAAACGAAGCCTCTGCCTTGGTCTCCTTAGTTGCCTCTTCGCTGCTTCCGGACGTGTTTGAAAAGCCCAAAGCGCTAACCAGTAACAGAATAAATAATAAATAGTTCTTTTTAAGACACATATTCAAATACAAGCTAAATCGGGTTAAAAATACTAAAAAAATGTTGCTGAAAAAAATTATTCCGGTTTTTTTACCGTATTTTTTTTGAGTTGTGAAATAAGTATGACAACCTCAAGCAAAAGATAGATTAAAAAGATAATAAGAAAATGCAGGGCGGTGAATATCTTATAATCATTGACCAACCATAATACAAGTGAAAGAAAAATAATACAAAGAAGGAATTTTATACCTGTAAGAGCCAGAAATCGTCTCACAAATGCCTTTGGTTTCAGTATCATTACCCTGTTCATAGAATATGTGAAAAGGATCGAATATAAAGCAAAAAATGTAACAAAGAACCAGTTGACAGCGGGCGGGTCATCAGGCAGAACGAAGTGCAGAACTGTGGAAAGTGCATAAAGGAAAATGGTAACGAATATAATTGTAAAGTACTTTTTCATTTCATTTTTTGATAAGGTCTTTGATCACTATATATATTGCTAAGGCTACAGAAAATAACGAAAGAACGACGGTAAGGACAGGAAATTTAAAACCGAAATATTCATCGGCGTATTTTCCTCCGAAAACACCAGCGGTGATGATGATTCCCATTTGCAGTGCGATGGAGGAGTAACGTGCGTAATTATTTAATTGCTTTTTCGTTATTTGTCACTATTAAGGGAACCTTGTCCTGCGGGGGACGATTGGCGTCGCCGGACATGTTGCATGTGCCCGTAAATACTGCGTTTGGCTCGATGGAAAGTTTTGCAGTATGTATTTCGCCTTTGACTTTTGCAGAAGCTTTAAGTGCAAGGAGTTCAGAGACCATTACTTTACCTTCTGTTCTGCCTGACAGGTCAGCATTGCGGCAGGTTATTTCACCATGAATGAATCCTGTGGGCCCGACCACGACCTTTCCGCGTGTAACCAGGTTGCCTTTTAGTGTGCCGTCAATACGGATGTCGCCTTCGCTCTGTATGTCCCCGTTAATGACAGTGCCTGCTCCGATAATGTTAATGGAGTTGTTCTGAACTTCGTTTTCTGAAATTTTAGCCATAATTTAGAGATTGAAGTGCAAATATAAGAAAAA
>CAZEWB010000812.1:904-2167 GCA_964515655.1 uncultured Bacteroidales bacterium | reverse complement strand
TGTGTTGGGTGTGTTTGGTTGTGTGTGGGTCAGGTTGTAGGTCAGGGTTATTGGTAAAGTTCAACAGGATCGCCCATGCAGAATCCTTCGTTTGCATTGAAAAAGTGGAGAACATTAAGGAAACTTGCAGAGTTTACAAAAAGCGTACTTCCGTATTGTACCCATGTTGCACCACCGTCGGTTGTTTTATATATTTTTCCTCCCGCACCTGAAGTAGGATACATACCAACCCAGGCAGTATTGGCATCCATAGCAATTATAGTGGCCGGAGCAAGACTGCCTGCCATGTTCATAATGCCGGGAGTCCATAGATTGCCGCCATCAGAAGTTCTGGTGAACTCTTTGATGCCCGCACCCGTTGTTCCGTCAACCGCAGAAGCCCATGCTATCGAATCGCTTACAATAGATATGTTGTAAGCACCTCTGTACATTGAAGTGAATCCAGAAGCCTGTTCTGTCCATGCGCTCTGAACTGCCTGCTGAACTGTAATAAAGGCTGGTTTTGTAATTGTGCTTGTATCTGTGCCGTCAGAGACCGACAGCGTAACATTATAAATGCCGTTTGCAGGATAATTGATACCGGTTGGGTTCTGTATAGTGGATATTGAAGGAGTCTCACCAGGGAAAGACCAGCTCCATGAAGTGGGACTTCCTATTGACTGATCAAAGAAATTTATTGAACCGTTCTCGTAAATGAAACTGACATTGGAATTAAAGTCAGCATATACAGTTTGAATGTTGGCCTGAACCATCTGTATCGCAGCAAATGCATTTATGCGTCCCGCGCCCACCATTCCCTGGTGGTTTGCATCCTGAAGGGATTCTATGTTATCGCAGGAGGCCTTGAGATACTGTTCAACCTGTTCGACAGAAAGGTTTGAATCTGCTGATAATATCAGGCCGCATAGACCTGCAGTTATCGGGCAAGCCATAGATGTCCCCTGCATCTTGACATAGCTGTTGAAAGCCTTTGTAGAAAACACTGAACGGCCATACAGAATATCCATAGTTCCCCCGTCAAACTGATAACCCCCGGGAGCCATTACATCTATCCATGTGCCGTATTCAGAAAATGAAGCAGCAACATCATTACCATTTGTAGCGCCCACTGAAATAACATGATTACATGCAGCAGGATAGCCCACGTAGTTTACGTTGTTAGGATCTTCAGCGCCGTCACCATTGTTACCTGCTGCTGCAATTATAACAATACCTTTATTATATGCATAATCAATCACCATTTGCATCGTAATATTGTAATTC
>CAZEWB010000812.1:0-894 GCA_964515655.1 uncultured Bacteroidales bacterium | reverse complement strand
TGTGTTGGGTGTGTTTGGTTTGGGGTTGTTTCAATCGGTTTTAACTGCAGCCTTATTTGCGTTAAAGCAGCCCATGTAATACCTTCGAACATGGAAGTGGCTCCCGATCCTCCATCGGCATCACGGCCTGCTTTAACGCAAATAAGGCTGCAGTTAAAACCGATTGAAGCAACACCTATTCCGTTGTTTGTCTCACCCGCAGCCAATCCGGATGTATGTGTACCGTGTGACCAAACCAGTGTGTTTTGAGGAGGAGCAGTGTTTGTATCTCCGTCGGCAAGGTCTATGGAAGCAACAACTTTATTGATGAGATCGGGATGCGTTACATCAATTGCATTGTCAACGACTGCGATCCTGATGTTGGCATTACCCTGACACAGATCCCATGCAGATGTTGCGTTGATTATATCCAGGTGCCAGCGGTTTCCGACGCTCAGATTATATTTTTCATCATCCGGCGTAAAACTAATACGCATATATGGTACTTTCTCTGCATATTCGATGCCCGGCTGTTCGCGCAGGTAATTTATAAGGTCTGCAGTTTTAGCAGTTTCGTTGAATTTCAGGCGGAATACGCGGTGAAGCTCATCACTCTTTGTCTGCCAGAACGTATTAGTGACACTTTCGAGTTTATAATCGGCCTTTACATTCTGCAGTGCAGGGATAGCCGAAATGTCAGCAACTCCGTTTGTCACCTGAAAAGTAATGGGGAAATTGTTTTTATACTTGAAGTATATTTCGCCGTCAACAGAGTAACGGTCGATATTTTGCGCAATAACAGTGAAAAATGTCAGCGCAAAGACAAAAAACAGTATAGTTCTTTTCATAAAAGTAGTTTTGTTGTTTGAAACGAAATTACTTTTATGAAAACAAAAAACCAAACACACCCAACAC
>CAZEWB010000811.1:0-2167 GCA_964515655.1 uncultured Bacteroidales bacterium | reverse complement strand
AATATTCCGGAATAATGTCAGAAAGAAGATCAGATGGATTAACTCGAATAAACAGTATTAATCTGTGTTTCCTTTATCAATTATCAGGGATGTTTCTAGCATCTTTCTACCTGTATCTTTATTTACCAGTTTTATCCTGTTTAATGCAAGTATTGGGAATGGGAAAACGATTGACTTACAGAAAAAGTTCTTACAACGTAGAATAACTAACTTAAAACAAAACAATATGGACGTTTACACACTTAAAATTAAGAAAAACACAACTGAGTATCATTTATTCAGAGGTAATCCGGTTGTCGGAGGTTGTACAACTGATCAGAAGTCAATCTGCAAGGAAATGGACAAGAATGAAAGCTCTTCAGACCTTTTTAAATGCATGGATGAAGATTCTGCAAGAATAAAATGCGCTCAAATTGGAAGGAGAGTATGTGGTACATGTGTCAGCCATTTGTACGAGACGTATTAATTTGTTTTATGTATGAAAGAGTTAGATAGCGAAGTATATTTTGTTGAAAATATTGTTCCGCATTTATTCGAAAAAGGGATAAAGGCAGAAAAGTATTCTGTTGTGTTAATGAAACCCAGCGATTCATTGAAACACTATGATTATCCTTCCACGGTTAGAGATAATAATGATGAATTTACAATAGTAGTAACTACTTTTGATAAAATTGAGTTTATTCACGAGGGCCAGTATGTTTATTATTTAAATGATAGGTTTACCAATGCAAGTAAGGATAAAATTGCAAAACGTAATGTATATTGGAATAATCTTTATCGAGGGAAATTAAATAAAAAGCAAACCCGGCAAAACGATGATACACGAATTTCGAAAAAATCTGATATATTTTCATATCATATTAATGTCGGTCATGGTAATTGCAGTATTATAGTAATTAAAGAACCTGATAAAGTGAGGTTATGGATGGTTGATTGCTCTGACTATGACTTCACAAATCACCGAAATTATTCAAATAACATTGATGAATGTCTTGATTTCATCAGAGAGAAGTTCGGGGAAAAGAATTTAAAAATAAACAAGTTCTTTTTAACACACCCTCATTTTGACCATTACTCAGGCATGTTACGATTAATCAATTCCAGGCTAATTGATGGAGGAACAGTTTTCTATTTAAATACACATTATTCAATGCCCAGTGAGAAATTAAGGTACATTTTACGGCAACTTCACATACTAGGATCAGTTATTATCGAACCTTTAACAAGACAAAATAATAATGTTGAGATATTATATCCAGATATAAGAACCATAAGAGTGAATACGCCTTTGTATTATGGCCAAGTTGTACGTGTTCAGCCAAAGCCAAATAATGCATCTGTAGTATTGCAAATCAAGTTTAATGAAAAATCAATGCTTTTCACAGGAGATATTGAAACACAAGGTTGGGATATTATTCCTAATTGCTATCCTCTATTAAAGAATACGAGTTACTATGTTGTTTCTCATCATGGAAGTATTAATGGGCATCTTCGGAATGTATGCCCAAGACCCCGAAATAAGGTAGCGGATGTCTCTCAATGTGCTGGTCGTTCAACTATACAGATACTCATGGGAAGGGATCATGCATTTCACGGGATATATTCTCCTCAGGTGACTGGAAGTTTTCGAAATCTCATTTATTCCGAAAGGAATAATGCCGGTAATCAGTGTAGTTTTGCAGAGATTGACTGGCAGACTGATGAAGTAACTCATCATTAAAATGTAAAACAAAAAATACAGTTATGCTGGCAAATGAATTTGAAAATCATCCGGTTTTTTTGAAACTTGAACAGTTATCTTTGCGGTTCAAGGAAGGTGAGGTTACACAGAAGATAAGTATTGACAAACTATCTTACTTTATCTCAGTGTGTGATTATATAAGCCAAAGATTGAATTTGACAATTCCCGT
This sequence comes from uncultured Bacteroidales bacterium, assembly GCA_964515655.1. Lineage (GTDB taxonomy): Bacteria > Bacteroidota > Bacteroidia > Bacteroidales > GWA2-32-17. Next base: position 257 of record CAZEWB010000811.1, on the reverse strand, counting down.
ATTAGTCAATGTAGCAGAATTAAATGCCCTTGCCAAAGAGATTGAAGGTTCATTAATTCAATTCAATACATTTTTAGGAAATAACAACCTAGGCAATATAACTAATGCTGAAAATATACTTAATGCCGCAGTTGCTAGAGTTAAATCGTTCCCATTGCAAGTAGATAGTGGTAATTACAGTTTCTCAAAGAAGGTTTCTAATTTTGAGAAAACCGTAAAAGCAAAGTACGAAATTCTAGAAGTGAATAATGAAGCAT
>CAZEWB010000810.1:0-2177 GCA_964515655.1 uncultured Bacteroidales bacterium | reverse complement strand
AAAGGATTCGAAGAATACAAAACACAGTTGCTTAAAAACAATTTCGAAGATCTGTGCAAAGCAGCCGGATGCAGTCCTAAAACAGTTAAGAAGTTTGCAGAATCATACAATCAGGCCATTAACGGGATAATCGTTTCTGCCGAAAAGAACCACTGTGCATCATGCGCTCGTGAGTTACATAACCTTGCAATGATAACAGGTAAACTGGGGAAGACAGCAAGCGGTGTGATAAACCTTAAGGAAAAGAATAATTCCGAAGGTATCAGTAATTCAGGTATCATCTGCAAATCGAAGGACAACAGCCGCGAAGAATGGACAAATGTTTTTACGTCCGCAAAGAACCTCTTTATTTTTGGTGAGGATCCCATCGGCTGTGCTATTGACAAAGAGACAGTGAACGGGTGGCTGAAAGAAAAGGATTTTATCGTTGTTCAGGATTACCATATGACCAAAACTGCAAAAATGGCCGACCTCGTCATGCCTGCATCGTATGCTCCCGAAACAGGAGGCAGTTTTACAAATACTCAGCGTGTTATCCAATGGTTCGATAAAGTGATGGAAGGTCCTGTTAAACAGAACAGCATTCATCAGCTCCTTGAAATTGCAAAAACACAGGGAGTGAACGGTATGAAAGATACTGCCGATGTTCACAACCTGATGCTGAAATCGGTCACAGCTCATACAGACTCCGTACTGACGCTGACATATACCGAACATTGCAAGAGTCCTAAACTTTTCGACTATGGCTGTGATTCGGAAACGATGAGAATTTCTGAGTATTTTGATAAGGCTTTAAAGAAAAAATGATCTGAGGAAGCCGGAAACACAAACAGAAAGAAAACTAAGAAACATACATAAAAAAGGTTCGCAACGGCGGACCTTTTTTATGCACACGCACTAATCCCCCCTCTCGTCATTCCTGTTTTTTTCATTGCCCCAATGATGCTTACTGCCAATGACGGATTCTTTGCAAACGTCTAATAACCAATCATAAAATAAAAAAGCGCTGGTCATGTTAAGCCGATTGCATAGAGTCGGTTGAGGTTAGTGCAAGCATTCAGGCAATCGTGTCGAAACATGTGCGTGGGGTGAGGGAAAAGCAGCCGTCCTTCGACAAGGCCTTATTACTACTACTTCATTTATTCTATTTTATGGGCCTGCTCAGGGTGACTGCTTTTTTTGTGGTGGGTTGTGGGTTAAAACTCTCCGTTATATTTCATTGTGGCCTTACCAAAGGCTGGGGTCTCAGTATGACGGGATTTGGGATATGGACTATGTTGTATTTAACTTTGGTATTACATGACAAATATCCGATGTTATTCTCATTTTTTTCCCTTACTTTGCTATAATATTTGAAAATGTCGTCAACAGACAAGATATTACAGCCGGTAGCAGCGGAAATGAAGGAATTCAACCGCTTTTTCAGGGAATACCTTACAACCGATACACGTATCCTTAACATCGTAACGCGCTACATTATCAAGACAAAGGGCAAACAGATGCGTCCCCTGCTGGTTTTCCTGTCGGCAAAACTTCTTGGCGATATAAAACCTTCTGCATATCATGCGGCAACTCTTATTGAACTGATGCACACAGCCACTCTTATTCACGATGATGTTGTTGACGATTCCGACATGCGTCGCGGTTTCTTCTCGATAAATGCAGTATGGAAAAACAAAATTGCCGTACTTGTAGGCGACTATTTTCTCGCAAAGGGACTCCTGCTTTCTGTCGAAAAGAACGAGCATGAACTGTTGCGTATAATGTCGGAGGCCGTTAAGGAAATGAGCGAAGGCGAACTGCTGCAGATAGAGAAGGCCCGTAAACTGGATATCAGCGAAGACCTGTACCTGCGAATCATTCGTAAAAAAACAGCTGTGCTTATTGCATCATGTTCTGCTGCCGGTGCTACAGCATCAGGGGCAGGAAAGGAATCTGCAGAAAAAATGTACAGTTTCGGCGAAGCGTTAGGAATGGCTTTCCAGATAAAAGACGACCTCTTCGATTTTGTCCCCGGCAACAAAACAGGCAAACCATGGGGCAACGACCTTCGCGAAAAAAAGATCACATTGCCGCTTATTCATACTTTGCATAATTGCGAGCAGTCTGAAAAAAGAAAAATACTCCGGATAGTCCATCAGAAGAAGATCGATGATTCCGATATAAGAACAGTTGTT
>CAZEWB010000809.1:0-2182 GCA_964515655.1 uncultured Bacteroidales bacterium | reverse complement strand
GTCTTGACAATGTGATCTACAGGCTCGGACTTTCGAACTCACGCGACGGCGCCCGCCAGATCGTTTCGCACAGGCATATACTGGTAAACAACAGGATCGTTAACGTGTCTTCTTATCAGGTAAAGCCCGGGGATGTAATTTCAGTCAGAGAAAAATCAAAGTCGCTTGAATCGATAAATGACGCCATTGGAAGCGATCGTGTAAAAAAATACCATTGGCTTGAGTGGGATCTGTCTACAATGACCGGTAAATTCCTTAACCTTCCGGAACGTACCGAGATCCCTGAAAACATAAATGAACAATTGATTGTTGAATTGTACTCGAAATAATAAAAATTATGTCAATACTGGCTTTTCAAAAACCCGATAAAGTTGTAATGCTCGAATCGACCGACAAGTCCGGCAAATTCGAATTCAAACCTCTTGAACCGGGATACGCTCTGACGATAGGAAATGCGCTTCGCCGCATATTACTGTCCTCGCTCGAAGGTTTTGCTATTGTCGGTATCAAGATCGACGGCATTGACCACGGATTCTCGACTGTGAAAGGAATAATCGAGGATGTTCCCGAAATTATTTTAAGCCTTAAACAGGTACGTTTCCGCAAACAGATCGAAGATATTTCGAACGAAAATGTTTCGGTAACGATTTCCGGACAAAGTGTTTTCAAAGCCGGTGATATAGGCAAATTCCTTACCGGTTTTACAGTACTTAACCCGGAACTTGAGATCTGTCATATGGAGAACAACGTAAAACTCCACATGCAGATATTCATCAATAAAGGTCGCGGTTACGTGACTGACGAGGACAACAAACCGGCCAATATGGAATTCGGATACGTTCCGTTAAGTTCGGTTTTCACTCCTATAAAAAACGTCAAGTATTCTATTGAGAATATCCGCGTAGAACAGCGCACCGACTTCGAAAAACTGATATTTGAAATAGAGACCGACGGCAGCATTCCTCCTAAAGATGCACTGAAAGAAGCCGCAAAAATTCTTATCTATCATTTCATGCTTTTCTCTGATGAAAAACTCTCATTCGAATCGCAGGAAAAGATCGAAAATGAACAGTTCGACGAAGAAGTGCTTCACATGCGTCAGTTGCTTAAGACCAAGCTTGTTGACCTCGGCCTGTCCGTAAGAGCGCTCAATTGCTTAAAGGCAGCTGATGTTGAAACACTGGGTGACCTTGTTGTGTTTAACAGGAACGACCTGCTTAAATTCAGGAACTTCGGTAAAAAATCATTAACAGAACTTGAATCGCTGCTGAGTTCCATGAACCTTCAGTTCGGAATGGACATAAGCAAATACAAATTAGAAAAGGACTAGCGAGATGAGACACAGAAACAAAAAAAACAACCTGGGAAGGACAGCTTCACATCGTAATGCTATGATGTCGAACCTTGCAACTGCTTTGATTCTTCACAAGAGGATCACAACCACAGTAGCCAAAGCCAAGGTATTAAAGAAATTCATTGAACCGATAATCACCCGTTCAAAGGAAGACAGCACACATAACCGCCGTATATGTTTCAGCATGCTCAGCGACAAAAAGGCAATTGCTGAACTTTTCCGCGAAATTTCTCCCAAGATCGCCGAAAGGCCCGGAGGTTATACCCGTATTCTTAAAACTGCCAGCAGGGCTGGTGACAATGCAGAAATGTGCATTATTGAACTTGTTGACTACAATCAGATAATGCTTGGCGGTAAAGACGAAAAGGCAGGAAAAACCACACGCCGCAGAAGGTCATCTTCGAAGAAAAAAGCAGGCGCTGATACTGAAAAGACGGCAGTTAAAGAAATTGAAAAAACTGCAACTGCAGAAGTTGAAAAGACTGAAAGCCCGGAAACTGAAAAGGCCGCTCCTGCCCCTAAGGCAAAGAAAGAAAACAAACCGAAAGCTGAAAAAGCTCAGGATGCAGATGCTCCTGCAAAACCTAAAGCTGAAAAGAAAGCCAAAAAGGAGGAAAAACCTTCTGATAAAAAAGAAGAATAACAGAAATAATTTTATGAAAAAATAAAAAAGGGATGACTTCATGTTATCCCTTTTTTGTTTGATCCCAAATTGCCTATTTGGAAATTTCAAATCTCAATTTCAGAACTCCTGACCTCCCACAAAATGAAGCACATTGATTTTGTCATAAAATTTGCATAAAAGGCAAATTTTCCGCCAAAATCATT
>CAZEWB010000808.1:0-2182 GCA_964515655.1 uncultured Bacteroidales bacterium | reverse complement strand
TCCGAACGGGTTATGCTGGGAGGGTGGTGCAAAAAGCATTGCATCTACAAGATGCGATGCTTTTGCAGGGGGGAGTGGGCATTGCCCGGAATAAAACTTGTGAGCGCCACATTAAAGTGTCGGAAGTCCGAAGTCGGAAGACGGAAGCAGAGTCGGGTATGGGCGGGGGCATTGCCGACTGTCAATTGCCAACTGCCAACTTCCGTCTCCGGTCTTCCGTCACCTCTGGCGTAAGCAACCTCACTTCTCCTTATAAATTATTACTTCGTAGTCGTAGCTCATTTTTTCAGGTTTAACAGAACCAAAGCTTCCCCATGGGTTTTTTTCAAAAGTTATGCTGACCTTTACTATCTGTTCTTTGTCGCTGTTGTAGTCGATGTTTTTCGGTGCCCAGACTACTTTTGCGCCGCTTGAGGATTCAATTTCATAATCAACAGTTTTTCCGTTAATCGTCATTTTGATCTTAGGGCTTGCGAAACTGAATTTACTGTTAAATACCTCGAAAGACCAGCGGTCGAAGATCAGGTTGCCGGGTACCGGACCTGCCGGCGGCCAGGTAACATATTCTGTGCTGTAACTGTTAATTACCGAATCGGGAAATGAACCTCCTCTTACCCAGAAAGCTGTTGTGTTTCCCGTTGCACCGTATGCATAGTATTTTTTATCCGATACCAGCAGCCAGCCTCTGTGACCCACTTCTTTATTATTATCACCTCCGTCTTCAAATTGTTGGTCAATGCAGTCGGACCTTGCAGAACCAGATCCAAGATTAGAGTTGCTTGCCCCCTCGAAAGCGTCTTCGGAGTAGCATTTCCAGTCTTTGCCGGGAGCGTGGCTCAGATCTCCCTGGGCTAACATACAAAGTGCGGCAGCCTGGCAATACCTGTTTTTTGTTGTATCAAATTCACACTGGTTGGGTAAGCCTGCCAATCTTCTGAAAAACCTGAATCTCTGGAGGGTCTTTTCCTGAGCAAGCTGAGAGATTCTTCCCGGCCTACAGCCTTCCACTGATCCAGTCCAGTTAAGTTCCTCGAACGAGAATTCGGAAGGCAGATAATTAGCTTTGTAATCTTTGCTTACACACTCTCTTTTCAGTAATAAAAGGTTCTTATCGGCAGGAAAAAGTTTTAGTGCATGACCAAGTAATATCTGAGCATTTGAAAAATCCTGTTCATCAATTCTGATACGGATAAAACGACTGAAATAAGTTTTTGCAAAAGTTTCGAGCGATTTGAATCCGGGAAAATTCGTACGCCAGAATCTTATTGCAGCTATCTCATTCGAACTGCAACCGAAGTCCTTTAACTCAGCAACCAACCGTGTTTCGTAGACCGGTAAGATGTTTTTAAGCTGAATGACCTCTCCGAATTGTTTTCGCAACAGCATTAGTGAATATCCCTGAAACCTGTAATCGGATGAATTTTCTTCCACAAATTTTGCTGCAAGTTCTTTCGGGTCGGACTGGTTGTATGTTTTGTTTATCTCCAGGAATTCCCGGTAGAGACCCAGACTGACTTCTTCCGAATTTATACATGTGTTCAGAATAGCTTTTTTAATACAATTATTGATGGCTTCCAATGTGGTCTTACTGTCAGGAACACTGTCCAGCGCAAAGCGATACAGGCTGTCGAGTTTTGAAAAAGAGGCTGAATCGGGAGCCTTGAATCCGGCAACTTCATTTGTAATAATGGTAAGATAACTTCTTACAGGAACAAAAAAACGCTCATCTGAACCATATTGTTTATATGCCTTCATTGCTTCACGGATGTAACACTTTACATCATTGCTTTCTATTGATCCATCACTTACCGATGTCTCAATTATCTGCAGATGATGATCGCCGGTTTTCTTTATATTCTCCGGAAATAAAATGTTGATAAGTTCAAACAATTTTAATGCATGGCTGTTAAGTCTCATATCAGTAAGAATGTCTGTAACAGAGAGCAGGTCTGCGTAAAAGCCCGTGTCAGGCCTTTCCCCTTTTAAATAACGAAAATAATACTCCTGAAACCCGGTATTGATATATTTAATACCGTATGAATACTGTCCGCCATGAAGGTACGACCGCCCCACGTAAAAGTAATCGCGCTGGTCGTTGAGTGTATTCAGTATCTTTTCATAATATGCAATCAGTTTTTCTACGTTACCTTCTCTTGCAATGTCATCACCTTTTCTGAAAATC
>CAZEWB010000807.1:0-2194 GCA_964515655.1 uncultured Bacteroidales bacterium | reverse complement strand
CTTCTTAGAAGCTCTTCATTCGGGACCCTCGCCTTTTCATCCCCCGTCTTTATCGTCCTTTCGTCCCTCGTGTTTTCATCCCTCGTCCTCTCGTCCATCGCATTAATTAATCGTGTTTTGTATTACATATATATTATAGATACGGATTATAGCAGCATCAAACAATATTCCCGCCTGTGCAGCAGCAGATAGGCCTGCCTGTGCGGAACACGCAGATAGGTACGAAAAATATGTTGCAAAACTAAAGGGTCTAGTTTCGTAACAAATTGTTGTTATTCAACTTATAATGAGGCGGTAGTGGAGTTTTGGTTTTTGTAACATTATACTTTTGACAAAATAGATTGATTATATTACAGTGACGACTCGCAGCCAGTGCTCACAGGAGGGAGCTGCTGCTGGTATCCCCAAGGAAGGTATCTCAAGACGTGGTGTTTTTTTGCCCTTGTACTACTACTTTTAGGATAGTCGTATTGAACTATACAATTAAACATAATTATTTATCCAACTTAACCAAACTATCTAAAGGAGCCGGCGCCAGCTATGCAGCAGCAGGCCAAACCCCTATATGGTTCGTTTGGATTATAGCAGTTCTGCTACTGCTATCTGCTGGCATAACCTATCGCATTCTGGCGTCCCGCTTACAAACCGTCGTCAATACTCCGATTAAACTGCCCGTACCTCTCAGTGCCTTCCCTTCACAGATTGGCAACTGGACTGGTGAAGATATACCGATCCCCGAGAATATCCAGCGAGCAGCAGGTAACGATGATTTTCTAAATAGATTATATATAAATAAGTCAACAGAACAATGGGCCAATGTGTATATTGCATATTCGGCCCGCCCCCGAACAATGTCAGGGCACCGCCCTGAAATTTGTTATGTCGGCGGCGGCTGGATTCACGACAGCACAGAGCAGTCAGAGGTTATTTCTCCCTCCGGCAGAAAAGTCCCATGTTTGATTCAGCATTTCCACAAACCGGCACCCATAAATGATGAGATTGTTGTTCTCAGCTTCCACATATTAAACGGTCAGCTTATCTGCAAACAAAGTGGATTTTCCGGTGTTGGTTGGCGGACCCCCAATATTGCGGGCAATCCGGCACGCTATGTTACACAGGTCCAGATAAGTTCGGCACTGGAAAACTCAGTTCTCGCAACAACGAAAGAACTGGTGGATCAAATGATAGATTTTTTCCCTGACAAAGATGGCAAAATCAGAGCAACCGAATTTATAAATGCTGAAAGCAGCATTTCGAAATAGGACCGTCTCGTTAATAGCAACATATGTACTGCTAATATAGAAAGTTACACCGAAATACCGGTGTAACTGACAGGGACGGAGTCTAGCAAATCGGAAACAAATGTACGGAATCATTTTGCAGACTTTGTAAACACACGGCTAACAAGCCGTTTATAACTTTAAAAATGAAAGTCTTAATCGTAATTCCCTACGAAGGTTATTTCAGCCGCTTTTCGGACCATTTAGCCAATTGTCTAAACAGAACACAGGAAAAGCAAAGAGTGACAGTAACAACAGTGATGCCTCCTTATTATTCCTGTTATTCAAAGACAGGTAAGTTTCTCAATAAAAGACAGATAGTAATGGTTATTATCTTCAACTACTTTTATTTCTACTTCCGTTTTCTGATCAGAAAGAGAGAAAGATATGATGTAATTGTCCTGGCCAGTCATGTTGTGGCTATCCCCTTTCTGTTCTTAGTCAAAATCTTTCCATTCATAAATGCAGGGAAAAACACTATTGTTATGTCATTCTTCTTACATGAACTGGGAAAAAAGAATTTTGTACAAAAAGTGCTGCGTTTCTTACTTGGCGGGGAAAAAAATCTTTTGATCGCCCAAAGTGACCATGAAGTAGAATTCTACTCACAATGGATGGATAGGAACCAAGTCATTCACTTTCCTTTTTGCCAGCACGAAGTTTCGTTCTCCGAGGAATGCGGCAAAGGGGAGGAATATATCTTCGCCGGCGGTTATACCAACAGGGATTACGAGTGCCTGTTTGAAGCAGCTCGAAAGGTAAATCATAATTTTACCGTTATTTGTTCCAGATTAAACCGAATGAATCCTGCTCGGAAGCCATCCAACGTGAGAATCCTAAGCGACACCAGTCCAAAGGATTTTCATGGTTATCTAAAGAATTCCAAGATAGTAATCATACCTTTAAGAGAAAAG
>CAZEWB010000806.1:0-2197 GCA_964515655.1 uncultured Bacteroidales bacterium | reverse complement strand
TGTGTTGGGTGTGTTTGGTGGTTTGGTTTAAATCCCAAGGACATCAGTTTTTTTCAGAAAGTTAAGTCCCTGCGCCTGAAAAATTCCACAGTTGTCAGTTTCGGCAGCACCCGGAAAGCACACCGAGTAGGTCTTGACGACAGGAAACCGGAAGACGATGTTAATTTACAGATGCTCGTCAAAGCCGGGACAGATGCCGTAACCATTTTTGGCAAGTCCTGGATTTTACATGTTAAGGACGTTCTCAAGACAACCTCTGAGGAAAATCTGAAGATGATATCTGATTCGATTATTTACTTGAGAACGAAGGTCTCTGAGGTTTTTTATGACGCTGAACGCTTCTTTGATGGATATAAGGATAATTCTGATTATGCCCTCAAGACTCTGAAAGTTGCCGAAGATGCCGGTGCAAATATAATTGTGCTATGTGATACCAACGGCGGTACAATGCCTGATGAAGTTCGAAGTATAATAAAAGAAGTAAGAAAGGTGATAAAAGTACCGCTCGGTATTCATACCCACAATGATGCAGATATGGCTGTAGCTAATACTATCGTGGCAGTAAAGGAAGGGGCTGTTCAGGTTCAGGGGACAATAAATGGCTATGGTGAGAGGTGCGGCAATGCCAATCTCTGCTCAATCATTCCCAACCTTAAATTTAAATTAGGAATTGACTGCCTTCCTGAAAAATCATTTTCAACACTTACCGAGGTTTCACATTACGTTGCTGAAATCGCCAATCTTATTCCGCAGGCGAATCAACCCTACGTTGGAATGAGCGCATTTGCTCATAAGGGAGGGGTACATATAGATGCGATTCAAAAGCATCCCTTGACCTACGAACACATCTCGCCTGAGAAAATCGGAAACCGACGCAGAATCCTCGTGTCTGAATTATCCGGTAAGAGCAGTATTCTGTATAAAGCAGAGGAATTCGGACTTGACTTGAAAAAAGATGAGGAAAAAATAAAGAGCATCAGGGTTATCAGTTTGAAGGCGCAGAGGGTTCGTTCGAACTGTTAGTAAAAAAGATTGTCGGACGATACAGAAAGGCTTTTAACCTGAAGGGCTTCAGGGTTGTTGTCGAAAAACGGGACGGTAAAATGATTTCTGAAGCAACCATCAGGTTGACGGTGAGAGGTAAGGAAGAACACACTGCAGCACTGGGTGATGGACCTGTAAATGCGCTCGATAATGCTCTGAGGAAAGCGCTGGAAGAATTCTATCCGGTGCTCAAGGAAATGCACCTGACAGATTATAAGGTCCGCATTCTGAATCCTGAAACAGGAACAAAAGCAGTAACACGGGTACTCATCGAATCGAGCGACAAAAAAGACAGCTGGGGAACAGTGGGGGTGTCCGAGAATATTATTGAGGCATCCTGGCAGGCGTTGATGGACAGCATTGAATTCAAACTGCTGAAGGAAGAAAAAAGGGAGTGAAAGAGTGGGCGAAGACATTAAGAAAGGTTTTAAGAATCCGGGAAAGGAATTCAGGGGAGCACCATTCTGGTCGTGGAACGACGACCTGGAGAATAAAGAATTAGCAAGACAGATCAAGGAAATGGATGAAAAAGGGTGGGGTGGATTTTTTATGCATTCCCGCATAGGACTTATCACTCCCTATCTTTCAAAAGAATGGATGGACAGAATAAAAACCTGCGTGCGAGAAGCAAAGAAAAGAGGAATGGGCGCATGGCTTTACGATGAAGACAGGTGGCCAAGTGGGTTCGCAGGAGGGATTGTCCCGGCTAAAGGACAGGAATATCGAATGAAAGGGCTGGAGTGCACAATTGAAGGAGAAAATGTCAGTACACAAATGATTTATAGCGGCAATAGCCCGTGGTACAACAATTATTCTTATCCTGACACTATGAGCCCGAAAGCAATCAGCGCCTTCATAGAAAGTACCTACGAAGCATACTACAAAGAAGTGGGAAGTGAGTTCGGGAAATCAGTGCCCGGTATATTTACCGACGAGCCAAATTACTTCCGGTTTCAACCATTCAGACCGATTGACGAAAATAAGAAAGTCTACGTGATTCCCTGGACGGATAATTTTCCGGAGTATTTCCGTAAGAAAAGGGGTTATGACATTATGGAAAAACTTCCTCTTCTCTTCATAGAAAAAGAGGGTTTTGAAAAGGTGCGCTACGACTACAGGGAAACAGCCACTGACCTTTTCCTCGAAGTTTATT
>CAZEWB010000805.1:0-2201 GCA_964515655.1 uncultured Bacteroidales bacterium | reverse complement strand
ATGGAGGACAGGCTGGTTCCCAGCTCTCAACTATTATTATTGACCCGTGGACAATTACGCCAACCAGCCTGACAACGGATAATGCGGCATTGGACACGTACTTTGATAATAACGGAAATGCGTATGTTTCTGGCGGTACACAACCTTTCAAACTTGCCAAATACCCGCCATCGGGAGGAGCTCCATTATGGACATTCACCAATCCACCTGTATGGGGACAGTGTCTCAGTAGTTATTGGGCATATTCAAGGTTTTGCGTTCTTCCTTCGGGAACAGTATTTATAGGAGAAGGATATGAACCTGGCGGGCCGAGAATTATGAAGATTAATACTACAGGAGTTGTTGTATATACCACTCCTCAGTTAGCAGGTAATGAGGAAATATGGGAAATGTTTTATAATCCCTGCACAGGGCAGTTGATTGGTTTCGGAGGCGGAACACAAAGCCCTAATAATTTTCAGCAGATAGCAGATACCATGTTAACAAGCAGCGCAGCACATTGCTTTAATTCATATTTTACTCCGCAGAATGATGTTACTGCCGTCCAGATGGATTACAATGGCGATTTTTTTGCCTTGCTATCGTCAAATGGTGGTAACGGAAGCGATGACCATATTCAAAAAAGCCTCATATTAAATAACTACAATCCGCCCACTGCCTTTGATGTCACTTCCGGATATGATTTTTCCGAAATTGACAATTATGGAATACCGAGTTTTTCCTGGCCTCTTTTGATCCAGACTGTGCGGGCGAATGCGCTGGCCTTAAACAGCACATATTTATTCAGCTATGATGGAAAAACAGTTAAAGCGTGGAGTAAAATCGATGGTACTATGTTAGGTTCTGTTGTCGTTTTACCTTTATACCCGGAAGGCCAATACAGGGCACATGAAGGTATTGCTGTTGATGAATGCAATAATGTATATGTGGGGGGCAGTAATATGGTGCATGTCTTTTCATATAATGCCGGCAGTTTTACATCGCAAGCTCCAATAAACACCAGTGGTCCGGTTTATGATGTGCAATTAAGCAGGACGACGAATACATTGTATATCTGCGGGCTTGGGTTTGTAACGGTAATGCCTGCAACAAATACCTGTAATATCAACCCGCTGGTTATTACAGATTCTATTGACCAGTGTTCAGGGGATGTGATCATATATGTAACCGGAGGAACTCCACCTTATACTTATCTTTGGAACACCGGAGATACAACAGATACTCTTATGGGTCTTCCCAATGGGATATATACGGTTACCGTTACGGATAATAACTGCATTCCGTTCAGTATGATAGATACTATTACAATTGACCATGCACTCATTCTCAGTATAAGTTTTACAAATTCCACATGCGGACTTGCTGACGGAAGCGCAAGTGTTAGTGTAACCTCCGGAACGATGCCGTATACTTATTTATGGGATGTAATCCCCGTACAGACAACACAGACATTGCAGAATATTCCTGCTGGCACATATTCTGTTACGGTTACAGATTTCTTAGGATGTTCTGCAACGGCAAGCGTCGTTGTTACAACATCTACTTTACCTGCAACAATTGCAGGGATAGTTGATGCCACCTGTAATCAGTCTGACGGTAGCGCGAGCGTTAATGTTACGGGAGGAACGCCACCTTATACATATTTATGGGATACGAGTCCCGTACAAACGACACAGACCATTCAAAATGTTCCGGCAGGTACATATTCCGTTACCGTTACGGATGATATCGGGTGTACGGCAACAGTTACCGGCATTATATCAACCACTCCTTTACCTGCAACAATTGCAGGGGTAATTGATGCCACCTGTAATCAATCGAATGGAAGCGCCGGCGTGAATGTTACAGGAGGAACACCACCTTTTACATATTTATGGGATACAAGCCCCGTGCAAACGACACAAACCATTCAAAATGTTCCGGCAGGCACATATTCCGTAACCGTTACAGATGATATGGGGTGTACTGCAACAGCCACCGGCATTATTTCAAACACTCCTTTGCCTGCAACAATTGCGAATGTAGTTAATGCTTCGTGTAATCAGTCAAATGGAAGCGCCACCGTTAATGTGAGCAGCGGAACATTACCTTATAGTTATATCTGGGACACGAGTCCGGCACAGACAACACAGACTATTGTGAATGTTCCGGCAGGTACATACAACGTTACTGTTACCGATGCCATTGGATGTACTGCAACT
>CAZEWB010000804.1:0-2202 GCA_964515655.1 uncultured Bacteroidales bacterium | reverse complement strand
CAACGATATGAATTCTGTAATGGAAATAGGCTACAAGGTTATTTCAATTACAGAATTCATATCGTGGGTATTGACGACAGTGACAGTTTGAAATTCATAGGTGATCTGGCGGATAAGGTTGTCAATTACAATTGCGGTCAGCGGGTCAAGGCCGGAGTTAGGCTCGTCGCAGAACAGGTATTTAGGGTTTAGGGAAATTGCCCTTGCCAATGCAGCTCGTTTCTGCATACCGCCGCTGAGTTCGGCAGGAAAGAGTTTGTTTACATTTTCCAGATTTACACGGCTGAGGCAAAAATTTACCCTCTCGAGTTTTTCCCCGTAGCTCATGGTCGTAAACATGTTAAGAGGGAACATCACATTCTTTTCAATATTCAGTGAAGTAAACAAAGCTCCCCCCTGGAACATCATTCCTATTTCCTTGCGTATCTCCTTACGTTGTTTTCGCGACATATCTGTGAAATTCCGGTCGTCGTAAAAGACATTTCCGCTGTCGATCTCATGCAATCCTACAAGCGATTTAAGCAGCACGGTTTTGCCGGAGCCGCTCTGGCCTATGATCAGGCTTGTCTTTCCCGGCTCAAATGATACGCTTATGTCTTCAAGAACAGGCTTACCGGAAAATGATTTGAATATGTTCTTTCCTTCTATCATGCCAGCAGCATCTGTGTTATTAATAAGTCGACAAAAAGAATAAGAATGTTGCTGAATACTACCGCCTTTGTGCTTGCACGGCCGACTTCAAGCGCACCGCCTGAAACAAAGTAACCCTGATAGGCCGAAACGGTAGTGATTATAAATGCAAAAACGATGGTCTTTACCTGTGCATAAAAAATGTAATAGGGAATAAAACAATACTGTATCCCGAAAATATATTGCTCGGACGAAATCACACCCGCCATGATCCCTGCAATCCACCCTCCGAATATCCCGACAATCATGCTCAGGAAACAAAGTATAGGATTGAATAAAACAGCAGCAATGATCTTTGGCAATACAAGGTAACCGACCGAGTTTATACCCATGATCTCCAGCGCGTCTATTTGTTCGGTAACACGCATGGTACCGATTTCGGACGCGATATTTGAACCTACTTTCCCGGCAAGTATCAGCCCTACAAGCGTAGAAGAAAACTCAAGCATCATCGAGTCGCGGGTGCCAAGCCCGATAAGGTAAAGTGGAACAAACGGATTCTCGAGGTTGTATGCAGTCTGTATAGTAATTACAGCTCCGATGAAAAAGGAAATAATAATTACAATTCCTATTGAACTGGTACCAAGTATCTCCAGTTCCTCAACCACCCTCCTGAAATATACAGTTCCCTTTTCCGGACGCGAAAAAGCAGTGCGTACAAGTTTAACATACCGGCCGAGATGAAAAAGGAAATTCATTAATTATATTTGTAGCGAAATTAGAAAAAATCGGATAAAGAAAACATGTTGCAGAAATATATTTCATTTCAGAATGGACGAAAATAAACTTAAACAGGTAAAAGCCACAATAAAGGCGGGGCTTTCAGACTATCTGAACGAAAAGCAGGTTGAGTTTATCACACCGTATTTTCTCGATTATCCGATGAGGCTTAAGATCGTCCATGTAAAAAAAACATACTGGGGTTTGTGCCGGTTCCCGAAGAAAAAGGACGAAAGATTCATTATAACTCTTGTAAGAACCGGAATGCAGGGACATTTTTTCCTGGTCTTTCTTCATGAAATTGCACACATGCTTGCACATATTTCTTATGGTGAAAAAATCTCATCTTCACACGGGAAAGAATGGGGAATAATAGTCAGGAATCTTATTTCCCAAAGTATAAAAGATGGCTGCTTTTCTCAGGAAGAAACGGAGATACTTTCAGCAAGTGCAAAGAGCTACGTTCCCCTTACCAATGCAACATTAAATGTGCTGGAACAGAGAATAATCAAACTATATAAACCCGGGATCGTCCTTGTAGGCTCGCTGCCTGAGAATGCTGTTTTTAAACTGAAAAACGAAATGGAAATGAGATTCGTTAAAAAACTTCGCAAATATTACGAATGCGAAGAAATTCATTCAGGGGAAAAATATAGGGTGAATCCTGATGCTGAAGTGGAGGAGTGGAGGAAAGCGTAGAACATAAATCCGAAATTTAAAATTCCAAGACCCAAATTCCAAGACCCAAGACTCAAATTTCAAGACCCAAATTCTAAATTCCAAGGGAGCTGC
>CAZEWB010000803.1:0-2218 GCA_964515655.1 uncultured Bacteroidales bacterium | reverse complement strand
TGTGTTGGGTGTGTTTGGTTTTTTTTTTGATATTCAGCGAATCTCGCAAGGGCATATAACCTTTGAGTTTGTTCTTTTCGAAATCGAAATAATAATTCCTGAAATCGATATTTGTTGTATCGTAGGTTGCAGTGTCAGTAAGGATTATTACCTCCGCAGACGAAGTATCCTTCATTTGCTTCACTACAGCCAGACTGTCGGCAACAAACCTTTGTCTCTCGGACTTTTTCCAGAAAATGGTAGGCTCTACCTTCGTCGTTTTGTCAGTTATTAAACTGCTTTCCAAAAGATGGTATTTGCCGCCTTTATACAAGATCTGGTTCAGGTTTCTTTTTTGTCCGTTGAAATTGAAGAAATCGATATTCCTCGGATAGTTTGTCAGCGCATTCAGATGAGTGAAATACCTGTAATGTTCAGTAGTATCAATGTGGCTTATAGCCGAGTCGTATTCGGCTGAATAACGATTCACAACACCGTCCTTATTGCTGAGCAGGAGATACTTCTTTGTATTTAATTCGAAAGGCACAGTGTAATCGGCCATTTCATCCTTTGTGACATTCAGAAGTTTTTCAGCGGAGGGATTATAATAGAAAACGTTGAAATTTGATGACGACCTTGGAAATGTACTGTCGCCTATAATTGTATCTGTCGTCCTGTTCGAAGAAAACAGAAGTGAACGGTTGTCGGAACAGAAAACGGGATCATTATCGTCGGCAAGGTCGTTTGTGATCTGCTCGTATGTATTTGCAAGATTGTTAAAGAGAAAAACATCGGTCTGGCCGTCCTTAAGTACAGACATGGCAAGGATGTTGCCTTTAGCATTGAATGAATAACTATTGATCTTTTCGCAGTTGAACATTTCTTTCCTGTCTAACCCGCGGGTCTCCATATCATAGAACCAGAGCCACATGCTGCCTTTTTCCTCTGTAAGGAATGTAAGCATTTTGCCCGAAGGATGCCATGCAATAATGGGATATGAATAATCGGTGATCTGTTCTATCTTCTCGCCCCTGCGCAATAACCTCTTCTTTTTTTCTGTCTGTTTGTCATAAAGGAATACCTTGTATTTTCCTGACTGATTAGTTGTGTATGCAAAATAGTTGTTGTCGGGACTTGTTACAAACTGACTGTACACCCTGTGCCTGCGTGATCTTACCTGAGAAGTTCCTTCTTCGGGGAATGACCTTTTCTTTTCATCATCGTAATAGCGGGCATCGTAAAAATTAAGCCATTCGAAGGTCATGTATTTCACGGGCAGACCAAGCACATATAGGAACCCGCTTTCGCTGTTCTTACTTACACGGGTAAGATAAATGATATTTGGGATGACCTTTTTCCCGTATTTTTCAGCAACAAAGTACCAGATGGAGTGTCCTGCATAAATGGCATCAGGGCCACTAAGGCTGTTGAATTTCTCGTATTTTCCGGTAAGAATACCTTCCCTTACATGATTATCAATTTCCGGATCCCATTCGTACGAAAGGTAGGATATCAGGCCATTTATGTACCATTCCGGCAAAGAAAGAAGGGTATTGTTTGCGACCTTGCTTTTAAAGTCGCTGCCATACAGCATTTCGTTTATCAAAACTTCGGCGACTGCAGCGTTTATCTGCCTTTCGAATTTGCGGTGGTCACCGTCGAAATAAAGGAAAACTTTGTTGTCGATAATTCTTGTAACACCTCCGATGTTATAATTGTCGTCCCCGCTTATAAGCCCGAGATTGCTCTGCCTGAAGTCGCTAAGGTTATTGTAAACAAGAAATATTATACGCTTTTCGAGGGTATAACCCATCAGGTTTTCGAATTCCTTTAACTTTTTCTCTGCAATAGTCGCAGTATACTGGGCAAGTTCTTTTCCGCCCACGTAATAATATGTATCGAACCTCTGAAAACGGTAATACTGCCAGACAAAAGGTTCATACTGCACCCTGTTCTTCCCGAAAGGCATCTGCAGCCCGTTGTAGAACTGAGGGAAGGCCTGGGACGAAACCAGCAATACAAAAAATATTAGGTATATCCTTTTCATTGGCTTTACCTGCCAAAGTTACATAAAATACATCTTATTACCCACCCTTCTTGTCATCCTGAATGCAATGAAGGATATAAAGCTCCTGATCTTTAGATTCTTCGCTTCGTTCATAATGACAATATTTTGATTTTTTTAAGGATTATATTATACTGAAAAGCACATAAACCACCACCCAAACACACCCAACAC
>CAZEWB010000802.1:0-2220 GCA_964515655.1 uncultured Bacteroidales bacterium | reverse complement strand
TGTGTTGGGTGTGTTTGGGTTGTTGTTGTGATGAAATAGTTTCTTCAACTCCTGCCTATTTAGAAGAATTACTATTTCATTACAACAATAATGACACGTTTAAATCCAATGAAATACGAGATTCAGCAATGGCAGCAAACGTAAGTTTTTTGAAAGAGAAATTATACCCACAAAAAAAGATGATCATTTGGGCACATAATTATCATGTAGCCAATGGATATTACACCCACGTTGAGGATCCTGATATTAAAACTATGGGGATTTATTTGTATGAAAAGTATAGAAAAGAACTTTATACCATAGGACTATATATGCTGAGAGGAAAAACTAAAAACAATAATTGGACAATAATTGATATTCCCTTACCTGCTTCAGCAAATTCATTGGAAGCAATACTTTATCAATGCAGAAAAAAATCACTTTTTATTGACTTACTACATCAATCTTATAGTGCAGGTAATAAATGGATGTTTGAACCAATTTTAACAAAAGTTTCTGGTGAGAATGATGAATCCATGATCATCCGTAATGAATATGACGGAATAATATTTATTGATTCTTCTTCTGTACCAACTTACCTGCCTTAAAAAATCTCCAAGATCTAGAACAATTTGTTTACGATAACAATAGTTTTAAGATCTTGGAGATTTGTACTACTTGTAATAGCAGATATACGCCGTATCAGTCTTAATCTTTACGCCGAATTTTACATTTGCAGGAACATGAAATTCGGTTCCGGGCTTAAATTTTTCCCATTTTTCTTTTGAAGGGAGTTTTACTTCCATTTCACCTTCGATCACTACCATGCGTTCATCGGTTGAAGTGCCGAATTCATATTCGCCGGGGATCATTACGCCGACAGTGGCTTTGCCTTTGCCTGCTGCAATTGACATTGATTTTACGTTTCCGTTGAAATATTCATTGACCTTTATCATAAGATTTTTTTTGCTAATATAATGCTTAATTCTGTACGTAGTATCTCAGAATCCACAGAAAATTCATATTTTTGCATATGACTTTCCAGGAGATCAAAAAAGTACTTAAAAGCAAATGTGTCGGGATTGCCGGTTGCGGTGGCCTCGGATCAAACGTCGCCGTAGCGCTTGCAAGAGTGGGAGTGGGACGGCTGATAATTGCCGATTTTGATGTTATCTCAGAATCAAATCTTAACAGGCAATACTTCTTTTACGACCAGATAGGCTTTTATAAAACTGAAAAACTCAGGGAAAACATCGAACGCATAAACCCGAATACATTTGTGGATGCTCATATGTGCACACTCGATAAACAGAACATCCCATCTTATTTCAGTAATTGCGACCTGGTGATCGAAGCGTTCGACAGCGCTGATATGAAGCAGATGCTTATTGAGGTCATGTCAGAAAAACTTCCCCACATTCCCGTCGTTTCAGGCATGGGAATGGCCGGATTTGGCGACAATGTTTCAATAAGCGAGGTTCAGTACGGCAACTTGTACATTTGCGGTGATATGCGCTCCGAAGTTACTGATGATAATCCCGCTTTAGCGCCACGGGTGGGCGTAGTTTCATATATGCAGGCAAATGTTGCACTTAAAATACTGTTAAACGGATATTCATGAAAATAACTTTAAACAATAACAACGAAGAATTCAACGCAGATCAGTTGTCTGTAAGTGAGATAATGGAAATGAAAAAATTCACTTTTAAACTACTTGTTGTTAAACTGAACGACAAACTGGTCGGCAAAGAAAAATATAAGGAAACATACGTTAAAAATGGAGATAATCTTGTAATTTTGCACCTTATAAGTGGAGGCTGATAATGGAGAAAAAAAAGAAAAAGTGGTCATTGGTAAAGAGTAAGTACACTATTACTCTTATCTTCTTTGTTGTATATATACTTATCTTCAGTCAGAATAATCTTATTGAACGTTTCGCTTATCTCCGACAATTAAAGCATCTCGAAGGCCAGAAGGAATATTACAAGGATCAGATAATTGAGAACACACAAAAACTTCATCAGCTTAAAACCAATAACCGCAACCTCGAAAAATTTTCCAGCGAGGAATACCTGATGAAAAAGGCGGACGAGGACCTGTATGTAATGGTAAAGCAGGAAGAGAAGAAGGATTAGTTTCGATTACAACATTCTCGATAGCAGCAGTGGCAGCTGCAGTAATCAGTGATCAGTCACTCGTGTCCGGTTTAATATCATTGCATCTTCTGTATACATTCTTACA
>CAZEWB010000801.1:0-2224 GCA_964515655.1 uncultured Bacteroidales bacterium | reverse complement strand
GGTCTGACCACATGATATCATAAAGCAGATGTTCAGAAAAAGAAACAAAATAGTTTTTGAGAATTTTCCGGTCATAAAACTTTACTTAGTTCGAAGATCAAATTTACTGATAATTTACAGAACAACAGCAAAGCAACTGCGACATTAATATTATCAAAATGCTACTAACGGAAAAAGCCCTGACCGGATCGTCAGAGCTTTTTGTCGGGGTGAGAAGACTCGAACTTCCGGCCCCTACGTCCCGAACGTAGTACGCTACCAACTGCGCTACACCCCGATTCCCGGAAAACCTTCCCTCTAAACCATTCACCCGGAAAATTTATGAGTGGCAAAATTAGTGAAATTCCGTAAACCTACAAAGAGAATTCTTTTATAAATCCGAAGCACTAAATCCGAAATTCGAAACCAGAAGTGTCGGAAGTCAGAAGCACGAAGCCGGAAGCGGAGTTGGACAAGGGGCGGTGAGCAATGCCAACTGTCAATCGCCTACTGCCAATTGCAGACTGCTAACTGGCGACTTCAGGCTGCCGATTGCCTTTGCCCGACTTCGCGCTTCTGACTTCCCACACCTCTGGCGTAAGCAACCTTTCGGATTTCGATATTCGGATTTCGAATTTAAGGTTTCTGATTTAATAGTATAAGAAATTAAGACGCTTCCATGTCCCCATTTGCATAGATGCCTGCCAACGTACAAATCGGGGACGATGGAAGGTCTTAATTATAGTCCAAAACTATAGTACGCATACATCCCGTTAGGGTACACTCCCTCAATAAAAACAGTACCCTTTGCTTTCTGAAGGAAATAGACTGCGTCCTCAACTGAATTAACAGGGGTTTTGTTAATGTGGGTTATGATAAAAGTCGGCTTGATACCTACCGATTGAAAGCGTCCCTGTTTAACTTCAACGATTTTTACACCGCTTTGTATCCTCAGTTTTTGTTTTTCGTCCAGCGACACTTCCGACATTTTTGCACCCATAACGCTTGCCACTTCTGCCTTTTCGAGGTTTGCCTGGTTCAGTTTGTTTTTAAGTGTGAAGTTCAGTACCATTTCTTTTCCCGAGCGGTTAACCTTTACTTTAATGACATCGCCGGGGCGGTATTTGCTGAGTTGCTCGTGAAGCATGGGAATGTCGGCAATGGGGAAATCATTCATTGCAACAATTACATCGCCGGGTTGTGCTCCACCATCTTTTGCTGCGCCGTCCTGATAAACTTCCTCGACATAAACCCCGTTCTTAAGGTCAATTCCCTTATCAGCAGCGAGGCGGGGATCGAGTGATTGTATGCTTACACCGAGATATGCCCGTTTAACTTCGCCGAATTCTATAAGGTCGGTAACGATCTTTTTTACAATGTTCACAGGAATTGCAAAAGAATAACCAACGTAGCTGCCGGTTTGCGAAGCAATGGCAGTATTTATTCCAACAAGCAGTCCCTGGTTATTTATAAGCGCTCCCCCGCTGTTACCGGGATTCACGGCCGCATCAGTCTGTATAAACGATTCGATGGAATACTGCGACAATATATTAATGTTACGCGCCTTTGCACTAACTATCCCGGCAGTAACGGTTGATGTCAGGTTAAAAGGATTGCCGACTGCAAGGACCCATTCACCCACTTTTAGAGCATCACTGTCGCCGTATGAAATTACAGGAAGATTTTTTTCTTCTATCTTGATAAGTGCAATATCAGTGGACGGATCAACCCCTATGACCTTTGCAGTATATGTTCTTTTATCATTCAGTACAACTTCGATGTATTCAGAGTTCTGAATTACATGATTATTTGTGACTATGTACCCGTCACTTGTTATTATGACCCCCGAACCTGATGTCTGCACAGTAGGAGCCTGATTCTGGTACATATCACCAAAGAAAAAGCTATAGATCGGGTCAGAATAGACCTGATTTTTATACATTGATTTAACATGAACCACGGCATGTACAGACATTTCCGCTGCAACAGTGAAGTCCGGCACAGACGTAGGGACAGTGTTTCCAGTAAATGTTACCGGGTAATTATAAGCCGGTATCTGTTCCTTTTCCGTGCCACGATTCAAAAATACTATGGCAAGTATCAGGAAAGATAAAGCTCCTCCGAATATTCCCAGAAGGGTTACAATTACATACTTTTTCATAGTCAAAGATTTTATGCAATTTTATTCAAAAAATATTCCTTAAAAATATTTACAGTCCTAAATTAATGAAACTTAAACAATTTT
>CAZEWB010000800.1:0-2226 GCA_964515655.1 uncultured Bacteroidales bacterium | reverse complement strand
TGTGTTGGGTGTGTTTGGTTGGCGGTAACGGTAACACTGTATACACCAGCGGTATTTACCATTATCGTTTGCATATCTGTAGAAGTTGACCAGTGATAAAAAGAATAGCCTGTTCCGGCATCAAGAATGGTAGTATCTCCCGTACAGATATTCAGATTGCCTGAGATCGCCGGAGCCGGATTTGGATTGACTAT
Organism: uncultured Bacteroidales bacterium; assembly: GCA_964515655.1. Taxonomy (GTDB): domain Bacteria; phylum Bacteroidota; class Bacteroidia; order Bacteroidales; family GWA2-32-17. Next base: position 2,032 of record CAZEWB010000800.1, on the reverse strand, counting down.
AATTTGCGAAGTATCTGAATTAAAGCATCCGTTTTCATCGGTATAGGTGTAAACAATGCTGCTTGTACCGGTACCGGCTGCAGAGGGGCTGAAAATATTGTTCAGCACACCGTTCCCGCTGTATACGCCGGAATCAAAAGCACTATGGACGGCAGGAGTGCCGGTATGAATAATAAACGAAGGACTCTGTTCGCAAACATCAGGAAAAGGATTCAGGTTAACATTTGGTTTATGATCGTTGACCGTCACCCATGCAACGGCTGTGTTTTGATTTGCATCTGTTACTGTAACGGAATAAATGCCTGAACACAATTGAGTAGCTGTGGAAGAATTCTGGGCATAGATATCGTTCCATAAAAATGTATAAGGAGCATTTCCTCCGGAAGCAGATACCGTTGCTTCTCCGTTGCAGGATGTGTTATGCGGGTGGCATGGCAACTGGTTGCAGGAACCGCATGTGTTGTCGTCAGGCAGGTTTTGCCAGGCGCCTCCATCGGGAATACGTCTGAAAGTCTGCCCGAGATACACTTCCGGATCCTGATCTGTTATAAAGTTTTTTAAGTTAACAGGTATGTAGTCGTATGAAGGAAGCACTAATGAACTATTACAACCTGTTCCGGCAGGCAAACAAGGCTCACAATACGTACATGCATTATCCGGGTAAAACCATGAAATGGCATCCAGCGGAACTCCGTTATTGTCGTATAAAGCCAGCCACCCGCCTGCATTAGGCAGCCAGAAGCGGACGCCTCCATCAACACAGACTCTTGAGGAGTTTACAACAATTTCAATAGTGGAACCGCCGTTCTGAACAAACAGACCTGAAGCAACAGGAGGTGCATATATTCCTCTTATTACAGCATAACCACCGGAAGGAATTACAGTTCCGGACGGTATGACAAATCCTCCGCCATACTCATAATAACTGCCTGTTGGATTATCGTTAGTACTATTCCCAAGCATAAAACAGGAAATGTCGACAGGGTTGCATGTGTCGCGATTGTATAATTCAATCCATTCACCTTCATTGGTCGCAAAAGCTTGTCCGTAAATTGAGCCATCAAATTCCGAAGGACTCATCATCACTTCGTTTATTATTACCGAAGAAGGGCCGCTATAAAAGCAATTCCCTCCATTGCAATGTGTATTTTCCTGCGATGTAACAGTAAGGGACATCTGGCTGAATACCGGAATACAGTACACTATTATATATATTACAGGCAAACAATATTTCATCTTCCTTAATGTAATAATACCATAGAAACAACTGATAGTAAATAATAACATATAAAATTAATAAAAATTGGGATACAAAGAAATATTTTAACGAAGAAATGTGTGTGTGTTACCGATTCTACGTGCTGACACAGTATCTGGTGATGCGACCTTTTTATACTTCAAGCATTAAAAAGAAAATCCAAGTTGTATCCCTACTTTCGGAAATACTCCTGTGTAATTATTGTCGCCAATATCAATGTTGCTACCTTTTTAATTTTTTAGCTGCTAACGCCAGTTCATCTATTAACTTACCAAAGATACAAAATATTGGCAAGATTAAGGTTAAAAAAAAGATATATTTGTAGTGTTAAATCATTAACAATTATAATATGAAAGCTGTTGTTTGTGTATTATGCATGATGTGTTTTCTTTGTTTTCATCTTTCTGTTAAATCACAGATCAGAACAGGTGGCGGATTTGATTACAACATTATTCCCGGATCCGGATTCAGCACGGCTTCTTTCACATTAGGCGGGTTGAACGTACTTAGACAGGGTAATAAAGCCGTATTTGCCAATTTCAGGTATTTCTTCCCGAAATCCAAAATCTACGAAACAACAGCGTATGCAAATAGTTCATTTACAATTCCCAATACCATTTCTGTTGATGTAACTGAAAAACTTTCAGTCATTTCACTTAACGGAGGGATAAAAATGCATTTGGGAGAAAGGTCACTGGAACAAGGCGGTTTATTTTTTTCACCAGGCTTAGGCTTTTTATGCGGAAAACAACCAAACCAAACACACCCAACACA
>CAZEWB010000799.1:0-2229 GCA_964515655.1 uncultured Bacteroidales bacterium | reverse complement strand
AATTAATATCAACATTTGTGGGAACGCTTACATTAATAGTGTCGCAATAAAATGAAGACATATTATACAACTGGATTACTTCAGTAACATACTGTTTCATTTTATTTATTGAAAGATGGTAATTCCCTGTACTGTCCATGCCGGTCACATAAGCAAAGTCGATACACTTGCTTTTACCGGGGTCGATAAAGAAAGGACCTATTGAGCCTACCGCCATTCTACCGCCGGGTGTATTGCTTTCGCTCACTTCCGACCATCCTGTACCTGTTACCGGGTCACCGCTGAAAACGTAATGTGTTGCATTTGTTCCGCCGTAACCATTTCCGCCGTATGTATATGGCGTCCCGTCTTTCCAGAAACCATGCAGATTATAATAAAAGTCTTCCGGAAATTCAGGGCTGTTCATTATGTTATTTGCAGTTTCAGAATAATAAGTACATGTATACATTGGCGAACTCAGAAAAACAACACCCTGAGCCGGGATACTGTCACCATATATTATATCATTAGGATCTCTGTTATATGCATAATAGCAACTGAGACTTGAATCGCAACCGATGTAGTCATCTCCATAATGCCCGATATCCAGATCATTCTGTATTCCAAGATACAGATTTGTTACGGGAAATATATTGTTGTTAGTAACATTCATGTTTACAAATATCGTATGTTCCAGCGCTTCCAGAGTTGTATCATAAACATAATAAAGAATTGCAACTGTGAATTTAAGTTTATTTCCGCCTGTAAGATGATCGTACCTGTTATCGTTTATTAATTTTAGTACAGAGACATCCCCCCTTATTTCCGGGAATTCACCAAGGCTTGGTTCATAAATATAATTACTATTAATATCATTATATTCCGAATACAACGAAGGCCAGTTCTTTATTGCTTCAGGGATCTGGTATCCGGGCTGATCCCAGTTCTGGGTGTGATGATTTATTTCCTGTTTTGTCACCTTCCAGATACGATTATATAAACTGTCATATGTATCTGAAGGGTTGTCGCTTCCCGGTTCGGGTCCCGGAAAAAAATCCGAATCGAACCACCAACTACCTGCCAGGAGCAGGTTTTGTGATGGATCCATACCGCCCAGCCAAAGATCCGAAGTAAATGCAGTCCCTTTACCTGAACCTTTCGGAAACTCAAGCCCTGCCCATTGCAAATTCGATAAATCACGATTAATAATTCCGAAATAATCAGAAATTTTCATCTTTAGTTTGTCTGTCTCTATATATGTTTCTTGCATTGTATTAACTGTCCATATCTTTATCCTGTAACATTCCATATTAGTTGCCACATAGACATCATTATTATCAGAATAAATAGATCCGACCGTTATTGATGAAATGTTGTCAGCAGCAGGGAGAAAATAATATACAGAAAAATTAGTTAGCCCGGAACTGTCTTTTCGTGAAATACCTACAGGAGTTGAAAACCAAACAGCACCGTTTATATCAGAAGTAATCCCTTTTATTGAGTTTGAAGATAACCCTTGTGAAGTATCTATAATCGAAAAAGAACTCCCGTTATAAACAGCAGCTCCGTAATCGGTTCCAGACCATATTTCGCCGGAAGAAACACAATGAATAATTTTTATATTATTATCCGGTAGTCCGTTCGAAGTTGTATAATTCGTAAATGTCGACCCGTCAAATTTTGAAAGTCCTGATGGTGTTCCTATCCAAAGACATGTACCATCGAAGTCGAGTGCTCTTATAAAGTTGTCTGGCAAGCCATCTAATGTTGTATATTGTACGAATGAAAATCCGTCGAAACGAAGTAATCCATTACCGGTCCCTATCCACATTATATTCCCGCTTCCTGCAGCAAGTGAATAGACCCCTTGTATCTGCATCCCGTTCTGAGAATTATAGTTCGAAACTATTCCGTTATCCCAGCACGAAAGACCGGGAGCGCTGCCAATCCAAACTCTATTTGTATTGTCACATTCTATCGCCCTTACATTGTTCGATAGAATTCCCGGAATAGATGTAAACCCGGTGCCATCATATTTATAAGCGCCGTTTGTCTGAGTTACTAAAAAAATAGAATATGAGAAATTTATACCTGGTTCTGTTTATATTCTTATCACAGATTGCATATTCCCAGACATGGCATCAGTTATTCAGGGAAAACGGAATGCCACCGGTGTCTGTTACGGGGATTTGTTCCGACAGCAACGGGAATATTTTTTTAGGAACACCACAACCAAACACACCCAACACA
>CAZEWB010000798.1:0-2233 GCA_964515655.1 uncultured Bacteroidales bacterium | reverse complement strand
AACAGAACGAGAATGAAGAAATGTTTTGCGAAGCAAATATGGTTTTTCGGGGTGCAGGGAACCCCCACCGGGGATCGCGAGCGAGGAACGAGCGAGCAATCCCGACAGTTTCAGAAAGAGAAACAGAACGAGAATGAAGAAATGTTTTGCGAAGCAAATATGGTTTTTCGGGGTGCAGGGAACCCCCACCGGGGATCGCGAGCGAGGAACGAGCGAGCAATCCCGACACTTTCAGAATGAGAAACAGAACGAGAATGAGGAAATGTTAGACGCAGCAAATATGGTTTTTCGGGGTGCAGGGAACCCCCACCGGGGATCGCGAGCGAGTGATTCCGAACTAAACTTCAAAATCTTGGAGATTTCGAACTTAAAGTTCACGTATAATATAATGTATAAAATCTCCAAGATTTAGGACGTTTATTAACCCGATAACCTACTGCAATAACCGCATCGAGATTAAAGAACGTAGTAAGGTAAGTTTTGCCATCGCTGGCAGTTGTTTCCATTTTGGAAATAACTGAACTTTCAGATAGTTCATGGCTGTTAAAAATGTTTTTCAAATGCTTACTGATGGCCGGAACTTCCACCCCGAACAGTTCTGCTATTTGCTTTTGAGTTAACCAGAAGGTTTCATTATTAAATACTACTTCAATATTTACGTGCCCTCTGGGAGTGCTATACAGTATAATATTCGACTGCTTCATTTCTCTTATTTATTAATCTTTGAAATTTACTATGTAATGAAATACTCCCTCCAAAGATATAGCATAATTCTGAAAAATCATTTCTTTACTTTTTTCTGGCATAAGTACATCTCGCCTTGGAATACGGGATCTCCGAAAACACCATGCGAAAATGGATAAGGCCTATCGAGCACAAACTTAACCGCCGCAGACGGCCAATGCTTGAATGGCAATGGAAAATGGTTTATGAGTTGCTGGAGAGGCCGTGAAATGAAAATGTAGTGGCTTTTACTACCTGTATCTATTTGCTACTATACTTGTTTTTTAAATCAGGGAACTCGTTATTTATTATCCTGCCCCATCTTTCCCACGAAAAATATGCACTGGGATGTCTAATAAACAGTAATTTCGTTTCAAAATCATTTCTTTTTATATGTGCACAATTATTACCATTACTTTTATTAAAAGAAACATCAAGTTCATTCATTAAATTTGCTTTCAAATGCCCTAATGTTCCATAACTTGATTTACCTAAAACGATACATATATTTGGTTTGATTATGTCGATTACGTTTATGAATACCTTCCAACCCATAATTATATCATCACCATCGGGTCTTTTCATTCTTGATGAAAGAAGTTTCTGAATCAAGTTAAAATACACAACTGTTTCCCATAGTTTCAATTTCATTTCATTGCTAATATTCTCCTTAAGATAAATTGCTTTCTCAATATTCTTTACTAATGGATTTACTTTTTTACTATCAGTGCTATTGATGCCTTCCTTAAGAATAAACTCTCTGGTCCAGGTATTTTTATCGTAGAGTGGATCTTCTTCTTCTCCTTCTGGAACATAATGGCTTTCTCCTAAAAGAAGTAGTTTAATATTATTTTCGGCTTTAAAATATTCTTTTCCTATCCAAGGCAGCCAATGTAAATCATTGAACTTTTCGTCAAATGAATTATCAAGATAATTTGTCATAACATTATTATTTTTTGTAAATATACACATTAAAATTTATTGATCAGAAGATTAACTTCGTTATCAATTGTATTATTCCAAGAATTAATATAAACAATAATTTTCTCATTTACATTAATGAAGTACCCGAAGTCCTTCCCTTTAAGCTCTTTATACAATTCAAGCATCTTACTTCCATAATACTTTTCCTGATCTCTATAACCGGCAGCGGTTTCATACTGCTGACATTTTACCGCTTTCAGTTTTTTTTCTATTGCTGCGTTTAGCAATTGGGAGATGTGTAATATGTCTGGTTTTTCAAAAAAGGTTGGATCTTCTATAGTAATGGATGAAAATGGAATCTGGAGAATATCATAGCCATTTTCTTTCAGGTTGGCAATGGCATTTTTAAGGTTGATCCAATGATTTTCGATTTCAGGGTTATCAATAATCATAAACATGATCCGATTAAGATCAGAAACATGTTCAGGAATAGTTCTTTTAGTATTCATAAATATTTCTCCTAAATTGGATCATGTTTATGATTATTGATAACCCTGAAACCCACAAACCAAACACACCCAACACA
>CAZEWB010000797.1:0-2233 GCA_964515655.1 uncultured Bacteroidales bacterium | reverse complement strand
ATAATACTTCAGATATTAAATATACCCCTGTATCCGAAACTCCGGGGAACATGCTGATAATTTCATACGGTTCATTTATGGCCGGCATGGAGCCATTTGTCGGCTGGAAGATAATGAAGGGTATCGAGACCGAAATAGTTGATGTTGCTTCAATCGGCAATACTCCTGCAGCCATTAAAACTTATGTTACTAATTACTACAATACAAATGGCCTGACTTTTCTACTGCTGGTCGGTGACTTTGCCCAGGTGACTTCACTTACCGGAAATTTTTCCGGTGTTGTTGGTGCCGAGGATATCGATTATGCATACATTACCGGAGCCGACCACTATCCCGAGTTCATTGTCGGTCGTTTCTCTGCAGAAACTGTCGCAGATGTTCAGACACAGGTTGCGCGTTCGGTTTACTATGAAAAAACTCCTTCCACAGGATCGTGGTATGCAAAGAATGTCGGTATCGGATCCGATCAGGGTCCCGGTGATGACAATGAAATGGACTTTGAGCACATAAGGGGTATTCAAACAGATCTTCTTGGATTTACCTATATTACAATGGTGGAATTATTTGATGGAAGTCAGGGGGGAAATGACGCAGCCGGAAATCCCGCTGCGGCAAGTGTCTCATCTAGTTTGAACGAAGGAGCAGGCAGTGTATTTTATTGTGGTCACGGTTCCGATGTCAGCTGGGGCACTACCGGCTTTTCAGTTAGCAATATGTCATCACTTACAAATGTAAATACACTACCTTTTATTTATTCTGTTTCCTGTGTAATTGGACATTTCAATACCGGTACATGCTTCTGTGAAGGATGGATGCGGGCGGGTACTGCAGCCAGTCCTACAGGAGCAATAGGAATTTATGGCTCAACTATAAACCAGTCATGGGATCCACCTATGGAAGCAGAGGATGAAATGGCAGATATCCTTGTGGAATCTTATACTACTAATATCAAGCGCACTTTTGGCGGTATCGGTTTCAACGGATCCATGAAAATGAATGACACTTATTCAGATTTCGATATGACCGACACGTGGACAATTTTCGGAGACCCTTCATTATATGTCCGTACAAAAGCGCCGATGACGTTAACAGCATCTCATCTTCCTTCCGTTCCGGTGGGAACTACATCTTTTTCTGTTAGCTGTAGTGTAAACGGAGCATATGTCGCCCTTACAAAAGACAACGAGATCCTGGCCACAGGATATGTAGCAGGCGGTGTTGTTGATCTTACTCTGCCCGGAACTCTTGCTGTCGGAGACATTGTTACTGTTTGTGCGACGGAGTTTAATTATATACCATATATCGGCACATTCGAAATCATGAACAATAATATTCCTAATGATGCCGCTGTAAGCGCGATTCAGCAGCCTTCCGGTTCATATTCATGTACGAATATCCAGGTAACCCCCGGTGCTGTGATAACAAATATGGGAACAAACACACTCACTTCATGTAATGTTGAATTACAAATTGATGGTTCAAGTATTCAGATCGTTAACTGGACGGGAAGTCTTGCAACGCTGGGAACAGCGACAATTACTTTTAATCCAATCACAATTCTGGCAGGTACTCATACTGTTCTCATTAAAACTTCACTTCCAAACGGACAGACCGATGGATATATTCTGAACGATGAGAGAACGACAACATATACTGCTCAGAACCTGACAATATCTGCTGCGTTCACAGCTTCTGCAACAAGTGCATGTGCTGCTCCGTTGTCAGTCACTTTTACGAATCAGAGCCAGAATGCCGGAGGGTATTTGTGGAATTTCGGCGATGGCACAACGTCAACAGTTGTAGCGCCTGTGCATGTATACAACAGCCTTGGCAGCTATACTGTGGTACTTACTGCCGATGGCGGCGCCTGTGGCAGCGAAGCTGAAACAAAAACAAACTATATAAACATCGGCTCAGAAGCTCCTGTCGCTACAGATGCTTCTGTCTGTTATGGTTCTGCAGTTACTCTTTCCGCAACAGCGCCGGGACAGATAACATGGTATAATGCCCAGACCGGAGGTAGCGTTATTTCTACAGGTAACGATTATAACATCCCGTTTTTGGGCGCCCAGACAACTGTATATGCAGAGAATGTTAGTGCCGGTGCGCAGAATTATGTGGGACCGACAAATAATACAACTAATGGCAGTGTGTTTACATCTGCAGTAGAACATTACCTTATTTTTAGTGTTACCGAAGCATGTACTCTTGTTTCGGTTTCAGTAAATGCCAG
>CAZEWB010000796.1:1376-2234 GCA_964515655.1 uncultured Bacteroidales bacterium | reverse complement strand
CTTGGATTATGGATAGTAATTGCGGGTGCATCATTCGGAGCAGGTGATATAATTCGTTTGAAAATGGAAACCCAGCTTAAAGAACCTGTATGGATAGCCGTGGACGAATACGGGAAACAGGTTGAGCCGGGCATTGCAATAGAGTTGCAGAAATTCAGCATCGGATATTTTGCCCCATCACTTTCGTTGTATGATTTCAGTAAGGATAAGCAGATAGAAAAAGTGAAACCTGTTCAGATCGACTCTGCCGGAGTATCGCTGAATTACGATGGCTGGCTTATCAGAGTAAAGGAGTACATACCTTCGGCGGTTTGGCACGACGGAGTATTCAGTTCTTTCTACGGACCGGGGTCGGTTCCTGCGGTTTATATTGTTGCAAAAAAAAATCCAGCGGTAATTTCCGGATGGGTAAATCCGGGCAACAGCAACAATCCTTCCCAGAATATAATGCTTGATGAAAACACCGGGGTAGCTCTTCAGTTCCCGCTGCCGAAAAGTTACAGGTCGGACATAAAAGTCTATTCAAAAACAGACAGCATTTACAATGTCTCTGTCGAAGTGAACAATCCTGCATATATTGAAGGTTGGCGTATATACCAGGTGAGTTACAACGATAAAATGGGGAAGTGGTCGGAGACCAGCATTCTTGAACTTAACAGGGACCCGTGGCTCCCGGTTGTTTACGTGGGTTTATTTATGATGATCGTCGGGGCTGTGTACCTTTTTGTAATTGGAGTAAAGACGAACTCTGCAAAAAAACAATAACCATTTAATAATTATTGGTTGTTTATAAATGGTTATTGTTTTTTTGCAGAGTTCGTCTTTACTCCAACACCAAAACCAAACACACCCAACACA
>CAZEWB010000796.1:0-1366 GCA_964515655.1 uncultured Bacteroidales bacterium | reverse complement strand
AAGTATCATCCTGTTCGGAATCTTTGTTTTTATTGCTCATTGAAAATTGAGCATTTGGAATTGTTCATTAAAAACGATCACAATTTTATAAAGAACCAAATTATTCTTGTGCCTGGTCTTTTTCAACAACGTGAAAACATGCATAATATATTTTACAAATATTTGCTTTTTCGGAAATAGTTGTATCTTTGCTTATCATCTGTATGTTAGTATAATGAATTTGTTTTTCAGAAAGTAATAACTTTAAGAAAAGGGCATGAAAAGAATAAGGTTGATATATATGCGAATTACTGGCCTGCAGGGGTTTCGCTATGCGGAGTTTTTATTGATGGAAAGCAGGTGATATTAGAAAAAGTTGTCAAACAATAAAAATCGAATATCACAAGAATTACGTCAGCCGCATGTAAGAAGTGCCGTCAGATGGACAGGGATGACAATTATACCAGTTCGCGCAGAAGCAAATTGACCACCTCCTGCCGCTCCATATTGATTAGGGTAAACGGGCGTTATTATTCTATTTTAACTTTAATTTATCAGGTTTTTGTCTGTTATCCCACAGTCTGGCGATTACGACAGCGTTTCTTTCTTCGATGTAGAATAAAGATAACTGAGGTACAATAACAACTTTTCGTACATTTTTAAAATCCGATTTAGGAAAAACCTTAGGATTAGCAATAATGATTTCAATAACCTTATCAACTTTTACTATGAACTCAGAAGCGACACTTTCGCCCCATTCGGCAAGGAGGTATTCAATAATAAGCCGGTAATCATTTGCGGCCGGTTCCGACCAGACAACGCGCATTATTTAAAAAGATCAGGGAACTGGTTCTTAAAATCCGACATCAGTTGACCGTGCTCAATTGTTTTACCTTTCTTAGCTGCTTTCAGGCCAACATCAACAGCCCTTTTTTCTTCATCGGAAAGAACTACACTCATGTTCTCGATTTTAATAAAATCCAGCGTTTTAATATAATTAATCAACGCCAGGGCATTCTGGTTCGATAAATCAATATTCAGTACAATTTGCATAAAATAAGTTATTAATTGTCAGCACTGCAAAAATAGCAATTATTTAGCACATATACCGGAATGGTGCGACAAGAAATTTATTAACTTTTATATCATTGTTTTAATATCACGACAAATATAAATTGCATTGCAAAATAATAAAGCAGTGGCACTATATGTACTTTCATAGTCGTGAACCGTCCTGCAACATCTTCCGCACTGCCCCATCCACTGCGAAATCAAAATATCATACGTTGAAATGAAATTGGTATCACAATTTGCGATACCTAAATAATTATATTTGCAAAACAAATAAGCAATATGTCCCAAAACAAAACCAAACACACCCAACACA
>CAZEWB010000795.1:0-2236 GCA_964515655.1 uncultured Bacteroidales bacterium | reverse complement strand
AGTGGAAACTATGGGCTTTTTAAGACGGTTGATAATTTCGCGGCACAAACGATGTGTGGTTATACGTATTGCAACACTTCCGTCTTCGGGAAGAAGTATTCCGGGCAGGTCACGGGCAGCAGGATACACAATAGTAACGGGTTCATGTGATATCTGGATAAGTTGCCATGCAATATCGGGAACCTTTCCGACATATTGCTCGAGCATATAAGGGCTGTTTACAAGAACTATCATTCCCTTTTCCTTTGGCCGCTCCTTGATGTCGAGCAAACGGTCAATAGCCGTAGCATTGGTGGCATCACAACCCAACCCCCATATGGTTTCGGTAGGATATAGAATTACACCGCCCTCTTTAAGTTTATTTACTGCTTCGTTAATGTCATTCATTTTAAAGTGTTTTATAAACTTCCATCAGCGATGCTGCCACTTTTTCCGGTGTAAACTTGCGGCTGTGTGTATAGCCTCCGCTGATCAGTTCAGATCTTGCCGACGAGTCGTAAAATGCTTTTTTTACAGTTTCAGATATTTCGTTCGTGTTATCGGGATCAGCATACAATGCACCTTCCCCGCCCGCTTCGGCAAAGCATCCGCCTTTTGAAGTAACTACGGGCGTGCCTGACGCAACAGCCTCGAGGATAGGAATGCCAAAGCCTTCGAATACCGATGGGTAAACAAAAACTTTAGCCAGTTTGTAAAAAGCCCGGAGCATTTCGTTGGGAATATTATCAATAAAAATGATCCTGTCCCTCAGTTCTTTTCCCGAAATAGTAAGATAGTCATCGATCCTTTTAAAATAATCTGTTTTCCTGCCGATCGCTACCAGCGGAATGTCCAGGTTACTTTCATTCATTGCCACTATCAGCGACAGGAGATTCTTCCTTTCCTCTATCGTTCCCACATATAAAACAAAATCATCGGGCAGGGAATACGTTTCTTTAGCTTTTCCCAATAATTCCTGCGGGCATTCCTCAAAAAATAATGGATTGCAACCCTGATAAACAACTTTTATTTTATCCGGAACGATATCAAAATATTCAACAATATCGTTTTTTGTCTGCTCGCTCACAGCTATCACAACATCCGATATCTTTGCGGCATAGGTGAACTTTTTTATGTACATGTTCCTGTCGAACGACTTGTAAAGTTCAGGATAGCGCATAAAGATCAGGTCGTGTATCGTGACAACTTTTTTACATTTAAGTTTGTCGATGCCGAACGGAATTTCGTTGCTGAGGCCGTGATATATTTCTGTTTTTTCGCGGATTATCTGCGAATTAATGAGGAAAGAACGCCAGTACGAAGGAAATACTTTCCCCATAAAACTATCAGGGAAAACACATTTTGCAGGCCCGTAACTGAATGGAACCCGGAATTTACGGGAAGGAGAAAATAACTGATATTCGTTCTCAGGATAATATTTCAGTAACTGACGTATTGTGTTCCTGCTGTAGTTCCCCAGCCCGGTATTGTTAAAAAAAGCCCTTTTCGCGTCGAATCCTATACGCATTATACTGCCAGATTAAATTCACGGAGCACGTCGTTCAACGAGGTCTTGAGGTCGGTTGATTTCTTTCGCTGACCGATGATAAGAGCACATGGAACTCCGTATGTTCCGGCAGGGAAGTCTTTCTGAACAGTTCCGGGTATCACAACCGAACGTGAAGGAACGAAACCCTTATATTCTTTAGGTTCTTTTCCGGTAACATCAATTATTCTGGTACTGGCCGTAATTACAGTGTTTGCACCAAGGACTGCCTCACTTCCAATGAACGCCCCTTCTACAACAATGCAGCGCGAGCCGATAAAACAACCATCTTCAACAATTACAGGAGATGCTTGCACCGGCTCAAGAACACCGCCTATCCCCACTCCACCGCTGAGATGAACATTTTTTCCTATCTGCGCACATGAACCCACAGTTGCCCAGGTATCGACCATTGTACCGGAATCAACATAAGCGCCAATATTCACATATGAAGGCATAAGGATAACTCCGGAAGCTATATAAGAACCGTATCTCGCAACTGCATGAGGCACAACACGTATCCCTTTTTCTACAAAGTTTCCTTTTAAAGGAATTTTATCATGAAATTCCAGAACACCGGCCCCTGTTTTTTCCATTTTCGCAACTGCAAAGTAAAGGATCACAGCCTTTTTAACCCATTCGTTGACCTTCCAGGAATCACCATGCTTCTCTGCCACCCTCAGTATCCCTTTATCGAGTTGTTCGATTACA
>CAZEWB010000794.1:0-2241 GCA_964515655.1 uncultured Bacteroidales bacterium | reverse complement strand
ATCGAAGGATCGTAAACAGGCGGTATAAAACCAGCGCCTATTCCCTGTATCCTGTGTGTACCCGGTTGCCCACCCGATAATACAGGACTTTCTTCCGGTTCTACGGCATATATTTTTATATCCTTAATGTTCTCTTTAAGATATCTTCCTGCACCGGTAATTGTCCCGCCTGTTCCAACTCCTGCGACGAAAACCTGCAGGTTGCCGTCAAATGAATTAAATATTTCAGGTCCTGTGGTCTGATAATGCATTCGGGCGTTGGCTTCATTCTTAAACTGGTAAGGGATGTAACTGTTTGGATAGTATGCTGCAAGACTTTCGGCCTTCTCGATTGCGCCACGCATGCCAAGATTAGCCGGTGTTAGAACTACTTCAGCACCGTACATGCGCATTAGACTGATGCGCTCCTGGCTCATGTTATCCGGCATCGTAACCATCAGTTTGTAGCCTTTTACGGCACAGACCATTGCAAGGCCTATACCTGTATTACCACTGGTCGGTTCAATTATCTGTGTGTCCGGATTGATAAGTCCCTTTGCTTCCGCATCCGATATCATTGCGAATGCAAGACGGTCCTTGACCGAGCCGCCGGGGTTCACCGATTCAACTTTTGCAAAAACCGAAGCATAGCAATTCCCTGTTATCTTAGAGATCCTTACAATTGGCGTGTTACCTATTATATCCAGTATATTTTCTGATATTTTCATAGTAACGTGTTGATTTTTTTAACTGCATTCATGGTTCTTGTTTTTCCATGACCCTTTACCACAAAGTAAGGAAAATTATTTTGAATTATAATGTCTTTGTATAGTCCTGAAAGATATTTTCTGATATCAGGATTTTCGCGTACGGGGTCATAGGTCCATGGCAGATCATTATCACACAGGAGATAGATCAATCGCTCTGAATTCGCAATTTGCCTGTCGATCCATGCGGGACAATTTTTCCAGACATGCTGCAGCCAGACTTTTGTAATGACAAGGTCGGTGTCTAAAAACAATAAACGGGCAGACTTTTTTTCGTAGTCTTTTTCGAGTCGGCATTGTGCAGATGCAATATGAATAACATCATTCCGGTTATATGGACGCGTCAGGTTTTTTACGTATGTGCGCGCATATTCGGGCATCCATATGTCGTTATAGTGCTCTGCAAGTTCGCGGCTCAGAGTTGTTTTACCTGTGCTTTCTGCGCCGACTACTGCAACTTTAAGGATATCTGCATTTGTTTTTTCCATTCGAAATAGCCAAAAATTGCAACAATTGTAAGCACTGAATAAAATATTGCAGTTGCATAAAGTTCTTTATGTAAATATAAACCGACGGAAACGATATCTGCAAAAAACCAGATGATCCAGTTCTCGAGTTTTTTGCGGGCAAGCATCCATGTGGCTATAAAACTCAGGGCGGTGATAAATGAATCGGCGTATTCAACATCTGAATCGGGGAACTAATGAAGAATAAAAAACAGTCCGGCATAAAGAACAGCAAAAGCGATAAGCAAAATTACTGATGTAGGATATGTTGTCCGAGTAATCTTTAAACTATCCTGTTTATCTGTTTTTCTTATCCATATATACCAGCCGTAAAAACCGATAATAAAATAATATAACTGTAAAAGCGAATATGCATAAAGGCCCGATTTAATAAAAACATATGTATACAAAACTGCAACAACTATGCTTATCGGCCATAGCAGCGGGTTCTGCCGGTACTGGAAATAAACTGCAATAAGTCCAAGTACTGAGCCGGTGAGTTCCGGCCAGTTCCCCGATATCCACTCAAGGATAGTATGGAGCATCAGGATTTGGTTAGTTTAAGGTTGTATTTGTTTTTGTCGCTTATGACCTCAACAGCTTTAAGGTAGTCGGGGCGGGTTGTGTTAATCACTTCGTAATATTCGCTGTTGCTCCACAGATCCTGTGCAAGTGCAGCCTTTATAAGAATGTTCAGGTGTGGTCTTGTTTTTTCTTTCTCTTCATCATTAAACTCTATTTTTTCCTTCCTGGCAATGGAAAAAATTGAATCGGTAATTGAAGAAGGGACTTCGAAATTGCTTTTGAACGAACTGAAACTGCTGTATTTCATCTTCAGGTCGTTTACATTTTTATCGTAATAACTTACAATCTGTTTGTTAATAATTCCTTTTTGCCTGATCTTCCTGTAAAGTTCAGGATAGTAATTTGTATCAAGAGGTACAAAAAAATCCGGCATAATACCACCACACCCAAACACACCCAACACA
>CAZEWB010000793.1:0-2251 GCA_964515655.1 uncultured Bacteroidales bacterium | reverse complement strand
AAAAGATATTATTGTTGATAAATAATATGCCAGCACCTCAAAATGTAATTTCGCCAAGAATGCTCGCTTTTACTGCTCATAACGGCCTTACCGAATGCCTTGCCGCATTATGTAAATACAAACTTTGCCAGGGACACTTGTACTTTTTTATGTCCTACGGCTTGAGTTGCAACACTCTTATATGTGTATCTGTTCGGGTATAAAGTTGATGGGTTGGGCAACTGGTTCTTAAAAAGTCAAAAGTTAATGGGTTGAGCAACTGGTCTGGTAAAAGGTTTATAGTAATAGGTTTATTACAACTGACCAATGACTACTAACCAAACCAGCAGCCCAACCATACAACCAATAACCAATAACCAAACCAGCCGCTCAACCTTTCAACCTAAAACAAGATTTATTTGGTATTGCTATGAAGGAGCAGAAATTTTCAGACAACCCGAACAGTAACAAAGTACTGTTTTTCTAAAATATCCTTTCCCAAAGATCAGAGGTGAAATATCCGCCGTCACCATGGACTTTTATTGTTCCTTCTGCTTTGGTTACATTTTCGAGCCTTATTATTTCTTCGCGCCATGCGGTTACTTTTATATTTTGACCAGTCATGTTGCTGATTGCGCTTCCTGAGAAAATTACATAATTAATTCCCGCTTCGTATGCTGTTTCGGACATGTTATGATCTTTACCATCCATACTGTATTTAAGCTGTACAACAACTTTGTCATTTCCCTGAACAGGCGCTCCTTCCCATTTTATCATCCACCCACCGTCATCAGTTTTGCTGACATTTTTTTCATCTAGTTTTAACGGGTAAATACCGGCAGAATTGGTATATTTTTTCCCTTCCTTATCTGTCCATATAAATTCAATTTTTTCGGTACCTGCCGGGAATAATCCTGTATAATAAACGCCGTCGAGCGTACCTTCTTCCCGCTGCATATCAACGCCATTGAATGTAACAGCGCCCGATGTCCCGAAATCAACAGTTGAGCCTCCTGTCTTTTCTTCTTCCATCCTGTCCCACACTGCATCGGATAAAAATTGTGCTTTTACAGTGCCTGACCCGTCAGGTTCATAGTTTACTGAATAACGCTGGTAGATATCGTCAGTGTTAACGGTATCAGATGTTACAATTTCAGAACAGGAGCTAAAGAGCATTACAGTAACTCCAAGCATCAGAATAAAAGCAGACTTATTCATAATCGTTCGTTTATATTGTTTTTACAAATCCCAATCAGAGTAAAGAAGGGTAAAAATAAAATATTCTGACGTTGTTTCCAAAAAAATATTTTTCATGAAATCTGGGGCATTAATAAGTCCCAAGACTCAAGATTCAAATTCCAAGCCCCAAGAGACAACTTCCCTGGAATTATTGTTCATTGAAAATTGAGAATTTGGTATTGTTCATTAACACGAAAAAAAATGTTCAATGCCAAACTAACAACCAACAATGATCAAGGGACAGCTCCCTTGGAATTTGGATCTTGGAATTTGGGTCTTGGTTCTTTGAATTTGGGACTTATCATCCTTTAATTATTAAGTAAGCGGATCAACTACTTCTCTGTATTTCCTCTGCAGGTCATCACCGCCGTCCCAAAAGATCTGCCGTACTCAATGAACTTCTCTTTCTTGACCTGGCCCGGACGAAATTTTTCTGCCATTCCATCCATTATTACGTTTAATTTCAGATTGCGCAACACACCGTCAATTATTTTCACTCCTTCACCACTCCAGCCGTATGAGCCAAATGATGCTGCCGGTTTCCCTCTGTCACGAAGAGGATTGATAAGAGCGAAAAGTTTGTAAACAGGAAGCAGGATGTTCTGGTTAAGTGTAGGGCAGCCTATAAGAAAAGCGTTGTGAAGTGTAAGTGCGGAGTCAAGTTCGCCCATTTCGATCTTTTCGATATCAAGAAGCGTAACAGTTTCAACGCCCGACTCTTTAACGCCTTGCACAATTGATTCGGCCATCTCTCGCGTGTAGCCGTATGCAGATACGTACATAACGAGAACGGATTTTTTATTTGGATCGGTCTGCTCAATAAATTCCCTGGAATATTTTTCGGACAGGTCAACCATTCTTTTCCAGTTAGAGCGAAGGATGGGACCGTGACCGGTGCAGATTACAGTAATATCAAGCGGGCGTATCTTTTCAATTGCCTTGAGCATGAACTTGCTGAAGGGTTTCAGAATTACATCAAAGTAATATTTGAATGAATCATCGTAACAACCAACAACCAAACACACCCAACACA
>CAZEWB010000792.1:0-2256 GCA_964515655.1 uncultured Bacteroidales bacterium | reverse complement strand
CCGGAACAGGTCCGGAATGACGGGAAGGGGGTTTTGGGCATGTTTGTCATTAGGAGCAACGCTAATGATCCATTGTGTACGTTTCAGATTCTTCACTGGCGTTCAGAATGACAAGTAGTGCTATGCAGTATCACCCTAATCTTTTTCATTATTTCATAAACTTGAAAGAAATAATTAAATTTGGGCTTTAATCTAAATTCATGAGCATATTACTTAATAAAGAAAGCCGCGTAGTAGTTCAGGGTATTACGGGCAGCGAAGGCTCTTTTCACGCCTCGCAGATGATAGAATACGGAACAAAGATTGTCGGCGGGGTCACACCCGGCAAGGGCGGACAAAAACACCTCGGATTACCTGTTTTCGATACTGTATCGCAGGCAGTAAAAGCAACACATGCTGACGTATCTGTGATATTTGTACCTGCCTCTTTCGGAGCTGATGCAATAATGGAAGCGGCCGATGCTGGTATAAAACTGATCGTTACAATTACCGAAGGCATTCCGGTGCAGGACATGGTAAAAGCAAAAGAATACATACTGCATAAGGACTGCAGACTAATTGGCCCTAACTGCCCCGGCATCATCACTCCCGGCGAAGCAAAGGTCGGCATTATGCCCGGATTTATTCACCAGAAAGGCCGTGTGGGTATCATCAGCCGCTCCGGAACTCTCACATACGAAGCAGTTGACCAGGTGACCAAACGCGGACTGGGACAGTCAACCTGCATTGGTATCGGCGGCGACCCCGTTATCGGCACCACAACTCTTGATGCTGTTAAACTTTTTATGGATGACCCCGATACGGATTGCATAATTATTATCGGTGAGATCGGCGGGCAGATGGAAACGGAGGCTGCATACTGGATAAAGGAACACGGAACCAAACCTGTAGTTGGACTTATTGCCGGACAGACAGCTCCTAAGGGACGCAGGATGGGACATGCCGGAGCCATTGTAGGAGGATCGGAAGACACTGCAGCTGCAAAAATGAAGATAATGACCGAATGCGGCATTCATGTTTCCGAATCACCCGCAAACATCGGCCTCACAGTTTTAAATGTTTTAAATTCAAAAAAATAAAATGGAACTTCTAAAAGGTAAAACCGTCCTTGTTACCGGCGGTGCACGTGGCATAGGCCGTGCAATAGCTAAAACATGTGCTTCACAGGGAGCAAACCTGGCTTTCAGCGATGTTAACGAAGATGATAATTTCCGTTCGCTGATAGCTGAAATATCGGCAATGGGTGTAAAGTGCAAAGGTTATATTTCGGATGCATCGAAATTCGATTCCGCAAACGAACTGATAGATAAAGTTGTTGCCGATTTTCAGACGATAGATGTCCTGGTCAACAATGCAGGAATTACCCGCGACGCGCTGCTGATGCGAATGACCGAAGAACAGTGGGACCTTGTAATAAAGGTCAACCTTAAGTCAATATTCAACATGACAAAGGCGGTCCAGAAAGTTATGCTTAAACAGCGCAGCGGCTCTATCATCAATATGTCATCTGTTGTCGGTGTGGCCGGGAATGCAGGGCAGGCGAACTATTCAGCATCAAAAGCCGGTATGATAGGTTTCACAAAATCTATTGCCAAAGAACTTGGCAGCCGTAATGTCCGCTGCAATGCCATTGCTCCCGGATTTATCGAAACTGAGATGACAGCCAATCTGCCCGAAGATGTAAGAAAAGGATGGTACGAAAAAATACCTCTGAAACGTGGCGGTAAACCGGAAGATGTTGCCAATGTCGTTGTTTTCCTTGGCAGTGACCTGTCTTCTTATGTTACGGGACAAGTACTGCCCGTTTGCGGTGGTATGCAGATGTAATTCCGTCCAGCAAGTGTCTAATTGTATATGTTTTCTATATATTTGCAATTAGGGTTTGAGGAGGGAAAAGTTCCAAGTCCCAAATTCCAAATCCCAAATTCCAAGGATTAAAAACGAAATAGAAAATGAATAAGAAAAACGATCTTTGTGAAAGGTTATTACAGTTTGCTGTAGATGTTATTTTATATCTTCGTACTGTTAAAAATACTGTAGAAACAATGGATATAAAACGGCAACTTATTAAAGCATCAACTTCAAGTGGTGCAAATTATGAAGAATCACAAGGTTCTCCTACAAAACCGGATGTCAAGACAAAAATTGGCATTTCTCTAAAAGAAATGCGTGAGTCAAACTATTTCTTGCGAATACATAGTCGCCTAAAACTTGGAGATGTTGAAAAAAGCGTTTATTTAGTCAATGAATCATCTG
>CAZEWB010000791.1:0-2257 GCA_964515655.1 uncultured Bacteroidales bacterium | reverse complement strand
CGGAAAAGGTATTGAAGAAACAAAAGAATACCTTGCTATAAATCAGGGGCTGGTCGGGTTACATGCTTCTTTTACAGTCGGTGATGAAACTCTCGCAAATGCAGTGGAGATAATGAAGGCCTTTAATTCAGGAATCCATATTCACGTTGCTGAAGATGTGCATGACCAGGAACAATGTATAAAAAAATACAACAAAAGAGTAGTACAGAGGCTTTATGATTCGGGAGTACTGAACTCTTCAAAGACGATACTCGGGCATTGCCTGCATCTTAGCGATCGGGAAAGATCTATTATAGAATCTTCACCATGCTGGGTTGTTGAGAACATGGAAAGCAACCTTAATAATATGGTTGGACTGTTTTCCGGGAAAGGTCTTGGAAATAATATCATGCTTGGTACTGACGGTATGCACAGTGACATGCTGCAGAGCGCAAAATCTGCTTTTTTTGCCGGGCATCAATCCGATGATATCGATTACCAGTCGGCATACACACGCTTCCGCAATGTGCACCGATACATAAATTCCAACGGATTCAAAGGCGATGGCGATAACAATCTTGTTGTACTGGATTATGACAGTCCCACGGAATTCGATAAGAGCAATTTTTACGGACATTTTATCTTTGGCATGACTTCGAACCATATCCAGCATGTTATTTCTGATGGCCGCCTTATCGTTAAGGACCGCAAGATACAGACCGTTAATGAAGAGGAAATTCTTAAAACATCCCGCGAACTTTCAAAAGCCCTGTGGAAAAAAATGCAGGGATAAAGAATAAGTTATGGAACTATTAATAAAAGGCGGTACGGTAATTACATCTGAATCAAGTGTTGTTTCAGATATTCTTATCACTGACGGAAAAATTTCTGAAACAGGAACTAATATTAACGTGTCGTCCGGAGTAAAAACAATTGATGCAACCGGTATGCTTGTTATTCCCGGCGCCATCGATCCACACGTGCACATGTGCCTGCCAACTCCTGCCGGTGTAAAAATCGTCGCATGACGGACCGGCAGCCGTGCAGCAATTTCAGGTGGTACAACTACAATACTCGATTTTGTGACTCCTCATAAAGGGCAATCGCTGACCGAAGCGCTTGAAATAAGAAAAAAAGAAGCATCAAATTCCCTGGTCGATTTTTCTTTTCATGTAAGCCCTGTCGAATGGAGAAACACAACTGAACAGGAAGTTAAAGATTGCATTAAAAAAGGAGTAACATCCTTTAAGGTATACATGGCATATCAGAAAACCGTAGGCCTGAGCGAAAATGATTTTAAGAGTGTGTTGAAAACCGTTGGCAAACATGGTGGAATGGTTACCGCTCATTGTGAAATTGGAGACGAAGTGGATGCCTTGCGCGATAGTTATTTTGCTAAAGGTCTTACAGGTCCTGAATATCATGCAAAGTCCTGTCCTGCCGAACTTGAAGTAAAAGCAGTAAAACGTGCAATAGAATTGGCCGGTGATGCTGGTTGCCCGTTATATATTGTCCACGTTTCTGCCTCAGAGTCGTTGAAATATATAGCCCAAGCGCGTGAAAAAGGACAGAAAGTATTTGCGGAAACATGTCCCCAATACCTTCTGCTGGATGAATCACTTTATAAAGGAAGTTTTGAGCAGGCAGTAAAATATGTGATCAGCCCGCCATTGAGGAAAAAAAATGACAACGAAATGCTGTGGAAGGCGATAGCTGAAGATGTTATTGATACTGTAGGAACCGATCATTGCCCCTTTAATCTGAACCAGAAATCGGCAGGACGCAATGATTTCCGAAAGATCCCCAATGGTGCGGGCGGTGTTGAACACAGGCTGGCATTACTTTATACATATGGTGTAAAAACCGGAATTATTTCTTTGAATAAATGGGTAGATATAATTTCAACTCAGCCGGCAAAGATCTTCGGACTCTATCCCGCAAAGGGCGAAATTGCTGACGGTTCGGATGCCGATATAGTAATATGGAACCCGAAAGCAGAAAAAACTATTAGTTCCAAAAACAATTTTCAGAACTGCGACCTTGAGATATTCGAAGGGATAAAAACCTTCGGAGCACCGGAATATGTGATCTCATGCGGAGATATTGTTTTTGAAAAGGGCAGTTTTACTGAAGCAAAGAATAAGGGGCGCTTTTTAAAGAGAAAGCCTAACAAGTAATAAATATTTTGGGGCTGTCTCAAAGTCCCAAAAAACAAAACCTTTATCATTCTGAGCAGAGCGAAGAATCTCATTATCAGAACACTTTAGATCCTTCTCTT
>CAZEWB010000790.1:0-2258 GCA_964515655.1 uncultured Bacteroidales bacterium | reverse complement strand
TCAGCGCTTCAACTCACCCGTATATGGAGATGAATCTTTATACTAAGGACGATTCGCTTATAACGCCAATATGGATGCAGCGCTGGCAGGTGACTTACGATGGCGTTCCCGAAACTGCCATAAATCCTTCAAAGGGTTACATACCTCCAAAAGACACACTTCAGGAAGGCGACACTCTGATATTCGGTGTAGCAACAGAAAACATCAGCGAGTACTACATGGACAGCCTCCTTGTCCGCTACTGGCTAACCGACCGGAATAACCAGATCGTGCCGCTTGATATCCGCAGATTGCGCCCGCATCCCGGCTCGCATGTACTGATGGATTCCATTCATGTGAGTACAAGCGGTTACCCGGGTTTCAACAGTATATGGTATGAGGTGAACACTACCAACAGCGCAACGGGACACTTTGACCAGCTTGAGCAGTATCATTTTAATAACTACGCGCAGAAAACTTTCTATGTGCGTTCGGATATTATGAACCCCTTGCTTGATGTTACATTTGACGGCGTAAGAATTCTTAACGGCGATATTGTTTCGGCCAAACCCTTAATTGTAATAGGTCTTAAGGATGAGAACAAATTCATTGCACCCGTCACAGAAAAGGATACAGTGGTCTTTCAGGTCTATATAAAAAATCTTCAGACAGGAATTGAAAGCAGGGTTTATTTCGGAGATCAGTCAATATCAATAATGAAGTTTATTCCTGCCACATTACCAAAGAACAGTTGTAAAATAGAGTACTCTCCGTCCTTCCCCGAAGACGGCAAATACCAGTTGCGGGTCCAGGCAAAAGACCTGTCGGAAAATGAAAGCGGGGATTATGATTATACAATTCAATTTGAAGTAATAAATAAGTCCACTATAACCAATATTTTCAACTATCCCAATCCTTTCTCCACTTCCACACGGTTTGTCTTTACGCTTACCGGGAGTGAACTGCCCGAAGATATGAGGATACAGATTATAACCGTTACCGGAAAGGTTGTAAGGGAGATCAGTCAGGCTGAGCTGGGTCCGCTGCATGTGGGGAATAATGTAACGGAATTTGCATGGGACGGGACCGATATGTACGGCGATAAACTGGCGAACGGTGTATATTTTTACAGAGTCATTGCAAAACTAGGCGGAGGCAGTATAGAGCACCGCGAAACAGACGCCGATAACCTGTTCCATAAAGGGTTTGGGAAGATGTATATTATCCGATAATCCATTCATGCAAATTAATAAAAAAATATTTTTCACACTCACAATTTTAGCAATAGTTTACTGGTGGTTATTCGATTTTTTACGATGGGAACAATATGACAGTCCAAGCTTTATTGGTGGGGCAAGATTTTTATTTGGATTAGAAGGCGGTTACGATTTTCAATCACGTTTAACAAAACCTCTCTTTTTGGTTCTACCCGGCTTTATTGAATTTATCACCTCTGTTAATCCAAAATATATTTTTCTTCTTCAAAATATTGTATTTTTTTATTTATGCGGTTTTTTTATTTACAAATTAAACAGGTTGGTTTTTTGCGATGATAAGCCGGCATTATTGGGAATGTTGATTTATGTAACCTGCCAACCATTTGCAATACTCTCGCTTTTTATTTTATCTGATGTTGCGGGTTGGTTTTTCGGAATTTTCACTATTTATTTAACACTAAAATATTTCTCAGAACATAATGTGAAATTAATTCATTTATTTATAATTGGTTTTATTACCGGTATTGGTTTTTTGTTTAAAGAAAGTGCAATTATTGGATTATTTTTTACATTTTCGTACATATTGCTTTATAAACTTGATATTAAAGTTAAAATAAAACACCTGGCAGTTGTTTTTGTCGGGTTTATTATTCCTGTAGTTATTTCATTTTTATTAATCGAACATTTTTATCACGATTCGGTCATTAAAAGAATTATATCTTCCCATATATCAGTTGCAAACGATGACTTTAAATTATCGAACCTAAAACAAATTTACAGGGTAATTGATGAATACTGGTTTTTATTTTTAGTTGGCTTTATTGGTATAATAAGAACATTAAAATTGAGCAACCATATAGTAAAAAGCACATTATTGACAATAGTAATTTCAGGTGTATCAATGCCTGTATGGCCCCATTTGGTTGACCGTGTTTTATTTATGCTCGCTCCGATGCTAATAATTATTTCCGTTCTTGGAATTTTAAAATTTAAACATTTTGCTTTACCATTAATAATTATTGGAGGAGTTATTAATGTAATTTCATCGTATATTATTTATAA
>CAZEWB010000789.1:0-2259 GCA_964515655.1 uncultured Bacteroidales bacterium | reverse complement strand
AACATCAGCGACCAGAATGAAAAGTTTATTTAAAGAACATTCTTTTCCGCCTATCGCTACTTTACGGGGTTTGGAAATTTCAGAAATTCCAAAACCTTCAGAAACTTTTTTTATTACATAAGTATTTCTTGACCCCGTATCAAACAAAGTCCAGAACTTATTACCGTTTACTACAATATTTTTTCTTATTCTTCCCATATTCTTCTTTCGTTATGGATTTGCTCCTTTCCCAGCATCAATATAACATCTTACAATATTATAACTTGTACAACCCGCACCCATTTTTATAGCATAATTTGAACGCCCTGTTCCATTTGCATGAACCGGATTTGATACAAGAGGTGTTGCTCCTGGCAATTCAATCCGCAAGTCCTGAAAGCGAAAACCGGTTGATGAGGGTGCCACTTTAAATGCCGAACAACTTGTTCCGTCATCGCTGTCTGCCGTGTTGCTTCTGCGAATGGTAGTGGAATTTGCACCTCCGCTCATGTCACTTGTCTTTATTGTAAAAGTTGAATTAAATCCTCCTTCAATAGTAACATAACTGGTTACATCTACTTTATCGGTAAAAGTATATATTCCCACTTGCATTTTTATCACAGCATTGTTACAGTTCGCTAACCCCATGGCAGTCAATAAACCACCCGGAGTTGAAGATGTTAAGCAGTCACCGGCTCCATTATAAGAATTAACATAAAAGACATTGCAGTTGGTGCTTCCACCCGGGGAAGCAATTGTAACTGTTGAAGATTGTGTGGCAGTACAACCGCCGGTAGCTGAAGTAACAGTTACGTTATAAGTTCCGGCCCCAACGGCTGGAGTGGGATTGGAAGTTCCGGTATATCCACCAGTCCATGAATATGAATATGGAGCAGTACCTCCCGAACCGGAAGCGGTAAGTGATACAGTACCAGGTGTCGGGCAAATTGTAGTGTTCATCGGACTAATGGAAGCAATAACAGTTTGGAGTGTAATGGTTTTTGTTGCTGTGCGGGTACAACTGCCTGCATTCATAACGGCAGAAATAGTGTAAAGAGTTGTGGTGGTTGGAGTGACAGTGAAAACTCCCGTGCCATTTGATACTGCGCCCGGGTTGAGAGTGTATGTAATAGCAGGGTCAGGAGTGCCATCCGGTGAAAGAGAGGTTGTCAGGATAACGGCAACGGAAGAACAAATGGCGTCATTTGGTTTATCGGAGGTTACTACAATAGGAGCAAGATAATTAAAATTAACGGTTCCTCCTGCAATAATCTTATTTCCGCATTTATCTTCCAGAACAGGGTTTGTGTTTATTCTTATTTCATAGACTCCTGATGTCAGGGTTCCGTTATGGGTAATTTGTATTTGTGTTGTCAGTGCGCCGTTGGATGAAGAACAGTTATAACCGGAAACCTGAGTTATTGCACTTGTGAAATTTGTACTGGTTGTGGTATTGGTCAGGATAAAGTCATTCGGGCTGACGGTAAGGCATTTCACAAGTTCGCTCATGGTAATTAATATTGTATTTGCCGTACAGGAAGCTGTTGCCGACAACATAGTCGGCGGAGTAACATCAACCACCGTTGTAACCGGAGAGCTTGCACCAAAATCCAGCGTATAACCTGTAGCCCCGCCTGTCCAGTTGTCAATTATCAATGCATAAGTTGACCCTGCTGTAACCGGTATTCCGTCCATGATTTCAGACCCGTTCCATGGTTCACTTCTCGGTATTGTGGCATTAACTCCTGTTGTTCCTGTAGGTCCGGGATTATCGGAATAATTACACAAAACAGGAATGGATGTAGGTATTGCACCACAGCCTCCAATGCCACCCATGCTGACAGGTGAAATATTATATAAAGCCCAGTCGTAATCATAAGTGGTATTGATCATAAAAGCCAGGTTGCCATTAACCTGAGCGGTAAAAACATACCACACGGAGTTATTCTCGCCTCCGTATAGACAAGTCAGGCCGTTTGGTATTTCATCGGTATCCCAGTAATGTATATATGAAACATCCTGTACATAAGTCTGTTCGCATACAGGAATAGCGCCATAACAATCCTGTTCAGGGCCTTCAATTAAGCTTGGCATAGGTCCCTGGGTAGTGCAGATATCAAAACTTATCAATTCATTTCCGCCACCCGGTTCCGTAGAAACCATCAGAAAATAGGTTCCGGGAGCCATGTTATAGAGATCAAAAACGATCGGAGTATTCTGACATTGAGTGGAAATGAATTGATAAGTTTTGACACCCACAACCCAAACACACCCAACACA
>CAZEWB010000788.1:0-2265 GCA_964515655.1 uncultured Bacteroidales bacterium | reverse complement strand
TGTGTTGGGTGTGTTTGGTGTTTTTTTGTCAACTACCTTTGTTTTAAATCTTTTGGCAAATATGTTATTCTTACCAATTTTCAGCTCTATGTTGAAAAATTTGCCAAAAGATTAAAAACAAAGGTAGTTGACAAAACCAGGAACATGCCTTGTGCAGTTGCCGGTGATATATCCATAATAAATTTCGGTATGGGCAGTCCTAACGCTGCAATGATAATGGACCTGCTTAGCGCAATAAAGCCAAAAGCGGTTCTGTTCCTTGGCAAGTGTGGCGGGCTAAAGAAGAAGAACGAACTTGGAGATCTTATTTTACCTATAGCAGCAATACGAAGCGATGGTACTTCCAACGATTACCTGCCTCCCGAAATACCTGCACTTCCGGCTTTCAGTATGCAGCGTGCAATTTCTTCGACGATTCGAGACCATGGCCGTGATTACTGGACCGGTGTTGTATATACCACCAACCGCAGAGTTTGGGAATATGACGAAAGGTTCAAAAAGTACCTCGAAAAGACCCGCGCTATGGCAATAGACATGGAGACAGCCACAATTTTCACTGTCGGTTTTGCTAACGGAATTCCCACAGGGGCATTGCTTCTGGTTTCCGACCAGCCTATGATCTCTACCGGCGTTAAAACTGCCGCGAGCGATAAGAAAGTGACTGAAAAATTTGTTGACGACCACCTGAACATCGGGATAGATTCGATGAAGGAACTTATTTCTGATGGCCGCACAGTTAAACACCTCCGGTTTGACGACTGATCATGAAGTACGAAGAGATAATAAGTGAATTAAAAAAGAAGATCTATCATCCCGTATATTTCCTGTATGGCAAGGAGACGTATTACATCGACCTTATTGCTGATTATATTGCCGACAATACACTTCTGCCAGAAGAGCAGGCCTTTAATCAGTTCATATTTTACGGCAAGGACTCCGACCTGCAGCAGATAATCGGCCAGGCAAAAAAGTACCCGATGATGTCAAATTATCAGGTGATAATTGTGCGGGAGGCTCAGACATTGAAAGGACTAACAACTGCGCCGACAAAGAACAAGGCCAATCCCTTTTTGCTGTATTGTAAAAATCCACTCCCTTCGACAATTCTGGTCTTCTGTTACAAACAGCCGTTTGATTCAAATGAGAAATTTTCGGTAGCATTTTCAAACGGTCTCGGAAGCAAGTCCGTGATATTTGAATCGAAGCAATTGTACGAGAGAGATATTGCCGGGTTTATTCAGCAATATGTGAGATCAAAGAATTTCAGCATCACTCCTACCGCATCAATGCTACTGATAGAATCAATAGGGATGTATCTGTCCACTATGGTGCGGGAACTCGAAAAACTCTTCATTGCACTTCCTGCCGGAAAAACAGAAATAACCGAAAAACTGGTAGAGCAGAACATCGGCATCAGCCGCGAGTACAGCATTTTTGAACTTCAGAATAAAATAGCCGAAGGCAATACTGTCCAGTCATTTAAAATAGCACACTTTCTGGCAGCCAGACAAAGCGACAGGACCATTTTTATGATTGAAAGGTTATTCGACTTCTTTACAAAAGTCCTGAAATATCATATTTCCCCGAATAAAGGAAATGACCAGGAACTGGCCACAGAGATCGGAGTGAACAAATTCTTCCTGAAAAACTATTCGATGGCTTCAAAGCGTTTCACGGTGAATAAAATTGTCATGGTCACCGGTCTTCTGCGTGAATACGACATGAAATGCAAAGGTGTTGGAACGTCCGATGACAAAGGGGAACTTTTTAAAGAACTGGTTGCAAAGATCATGTATGTCTGAAAACTATAACTTGTCGTAGTTTGTAACTACGACATGATATAAATGTAGTTTTATTAACTACATAACTAGTTTATTTTTGATTATTATTATTTTTGTGTTATGTCCGATTCATATCAGATAAAAGATCAGAATGCAGTTTACTTTCTTACATTTCAGATCGTAGGTTGGGCTGACATTTTTACAAGGCAGGTATACCGTAATATTATTATTGATAGTTTTCAATATTGCAGGATACACAAGGGCCTTAAAATATATGCTTATGTAATAATGAGCAACCATGTTCATTGTATATTAAGTACAGAAAATAATCTTTCAGACATTGTAAGAGACCTGAAAAAGTATTCTTCAAAAAAGATTCTTGAAACAGTAAATTCGGAAATTGAAAGCCGAAGAGATTGGCTGTTAATGATCTTCTATCTGATATGAATCGGACGTAACAACAAAACCAAACACACCCAACACA